>JAUYMF010000137.1 GCA_030698765.1 Dehalococcoidales bacterium | reverse complement strand
CGGGTGAGCTTGGAGCCGGGGTCAGCGCCCACTACCAGGTAAGCGGTACCGCGGGTAACGTTGTCTTTAGCCGCGCCGCCGAGGGCTTTTATCCTCTCCTCAGCTTCCTGCCGGGTGAAATCTTCCAGTCGGCCGGTGATGACAAACTCCTGACCTCTCAGGGGAAGTTCCTGGGGTTTGACAGGCTTCTCTTCCAGCCGGACTCCTGCCTTTTTTAGCTTACGGATAATGCCGAGGTTGGCTTCCTGCCGGAAGAAAGTAACAATGCTCTGCGCGATCTTGGGGCCGACGCTGGGGACGGACATCAGTTCCTCGGTGGAAGCAGCCGCCAGCTTATCAATGCTACCGAAGTGTTCCGCCAGTACCTGCGCCATCTCCCCGCCGACGTGACGTATGCCCAAAGCAAAGATAACCCTGGCCAGGGGCTGGTTCTTACTATTCTCAATAGCCTCAAGGACATTAGCGGCGCTCTTCTCCGCCATTCTTTCCAGTCGCAGCAGGTCCTCTTTCTTCAGGTGATAAAGGTCGGCGGCATCCCTGACCAGCCCCTCGTTGAGCAGGACAGCCGTCATTGATTCGCCGATACCTCTGATGTCCATCGCCCCCCGGGAGGCGAAGTGCTCCAGCCGCTCCTGTACCTGGGCCGGGCAGGTGGCATTGGGGCAGTAATACATCACCTCGCCTTCAGGCCGGAACACCTCGGTACCGCATTGCGGGCACAGCGGGCGGTCTTCCCCCCACTTCTCCTTAGAAATCTGTTTCAGCTTTTCCCTCAGGTCAAACTCCCGGCCGCGGCCGGGGCTATCTTTACTCTCCGGAGTCGGCCCGACCACTTCCGGAATAACCTCCCCGGCACGCTGCACCAGGACGCGGTCGCCCTCGCGGATATCCTTGCGCCGGATGTCGTCCTCGTTATGCAGCGCCGCCTGCTTGATGGTCACTCCTCCCACCGAAACCGGCTCCAGAACGGCATAGGGGTTAAGCGTGCCTGTCCTGCCGACGCTGATGTCAATTCTTTTCAGCCGGGTAGTAACCTGGACTGCCGGGAACTTGTAAGCTATCGCCCACCTGGGTTCATGCCCGATGTCCCCCAGCCTCCTTTGCAGAGCCAGAGAGTCTACTTTGATGACTACTCCGTCAGCTTCATAGGGCAGGCTTTCCCTCTTCTCTTTCCAGGTATCATAATACTTCTCGACCTGGTCAATGCCGGAGAAGTGAGCGTTATTGGGGTTTGTCTTGAAGCCCAACGACTTCAGATATTGCAGGGTCTCCCAGTGGGTCTCCGGCGTTGTCCCGCCCTCCGCATAGCCCAGGGCATAAATGTAGATATCCAGAGGACGTTTTGCCGTGATGCGCGGGTCAAGCTGCCGCACTGACCCGGCGGCGGCATTCCTGGGATTGGCGAATACCGGTAGCCCTTCGGCCTCTCTTTCCTTGTTTAGCCGGTGAAAACCGGCCTTGGGCAGAAAGACCTCCCCCCGCACCTCGAAGTGGGGCGGCGCGTCTCCGGATACGGAGAGGGGAATACTCCTGATTGTCCTCAGGTTACGGGTGATATTTTCACCACGGAAGCCATCACCGCGGGTAGCTCCGGTAGCCAACTGACCGTTGATATAGGTCAGGGCAACCGCCAGCCCGTCAATCTTGTGCTCGCCAACCAGACCGAACTGTTCCCCTGTAAGCAGCTTTGAGGTTCGCGTGTACCAGGCCAGTAACTCATCCTGGGAAAAGGCGTTACCCAGGGACAGCAAGGGCAACGGGTGTTCCACCACACCGAAGACAGCTACGGGAGCAGCCCCAACCCGCTGAGTCGGAGAGTCAGCCGTCAGGAACCGGGGATATTTCTCCTCAAGCTCCTTAAGTTCGGTCATTAACCGGTCATATTCGGCGTCACTGACCTCAGGACTATCCAGCACGTAATAACGATAGTTATGATGGTTGATTTGAGCCTTTAGCTCCTCTATTCGATCTTTTATCCGGCTGGTTGTTTCCATAAAGAGTCTTGTCACGCAGCTAATTTGAAGCTATTCCCACCATCAGTATAGCATAGTCCCCTCCCACCAAAAAGATAAGACCTCGGCTGATACTTATGATTATCAGGAGTTGCGTCCGCCCTCTGTCATAGGGTAAACTACTATCGAAACAGACTGTCGGTTAACCGAAAAGGACCAAACGAGCTTGGCCGAGATTCGCCCCTTCCGGGGTGTTCATTATAATCAATCGCGGGTCGATGACTGGTCAGAGGTCATCTGTCCCGTCTATGATATTATTACACCTCAGCAACGAGAAGAACTCTACTTAAGAAGCGATTATAACTTCGTCCGGCTGGAACACACACGGGAACTGCCCCAGGATACCAACGCGGACAACAAGTACACCCGCGCCGCGGCTACTTTGGAACAATGGCTCAAGCAGGGTGTCCTCGAGATAGACAGCATACCGGCGATATACCTTCACGACCAGTATTTTACCCTTCATGGTCGGAAGTACCGGCGCCGGGGGATTATCGTACGGGTGAGATTGGAGGAGTGGGAGAGGATGATAATCCGCCCCCATGAAGGCACACTGGCGGAACCGAGGGGCGACCGGCTCAATCTGCTCTGGGCGATTGAGGCCAACACCAGCCCAATCCTGGCCATGTTTGAAGACCCTGAGCAGAGGCTCTCCTCATTACTGGCTACCCAGGAACGAAACCAGCCGGCAATTAGCGCGCCTAATATCATGGGAGAAGCCCATGTTGTCCGGGCTATCACCGACCCAGAGACAATCGACCAGGTATGTCATATCCTGGCGGAACAGCCGCTCTATATTGCTGACGGTCATCACCGTTATGAAAGCGCCCTGGCTTACCGGCATGAATCACTCGCCCGTTCACCGTCGGCATCGGGGGATGAATCCTTTAACTTCGTCATGATGACGCTGGTAGATTTTGCCGATCCCGGACTGGTCATACTTCCCCCCCACCGGCTGGCACGCGGTATCTCAAAATCAACCTTGAATGAGCTGGTACCCAGGCTGAAGGCACTCTTTGAAATAGAGGAACTGCCAGCGGACACCGCCGATCTGTGGCATCGTGTTGAGGGTTCATCCACGGAAGAAAATACACCCAGGCTGGTCATCTTCGGTCTGAATGGCGATTGTCTTTCCGTGCTGAGACTGCGTGACCCGGAGGCTGCCAGCCAGATGATGCCCTACTTCCACTCGGAACTGTACAAGAAGCTGGATGTCAGCCTCGTCGACCACATCATACTGGAAAAACTCCTCGGTATCGACAGCGAGAAGGAAAAAACCAGCCTTGCCTATGTTTATGACCGGCAGGACGCCATCAATAGAGTAACCGTCCAAGAATACCAGCTGGCCTTACTGCTTAAGCCGGTCAGTCCCGAAGTAATTAAGACTATCGCCGATGTCGGTGACAGAATGCCCCGAAAGTCAACGTACTTTTACCCCAAATTGCCCGCCGGACTCATCTTTAACCGCCTGGTGTAAGAATATCCGGCGGGAACCCGGACTCTATTTATCCAGCTGGGCTGGTGCCGGGTTTTTGTACCCCGGTAACAATTTTTCAGGCACCAGCTTTACCAGATCTTCCACCGTCCACAAGCCGTCTTTTCTGGGTAGGGTTCTCACCCTCTCCGGCTCGGAGTAGATGGAGATGTTACCCTTGGTGACATCGAACACCTGCCCGTTGATATCACCCGCCTCTTGGGTACACAAATACGCGACCAGCGGACCTACGGTCTCCGGCGGGTCCAGATTGATATACTCATCAAGCTGCTCCTTGGTGATGAGCCCCGCTTCATACCGCTTCTTGAAGCCCTGCACCGAGTCCTCACTGAGCGTAAACCGGGTGGCTACCAGGGGAGCATAAGCGTTGCAGGTCACTCCGTACCTGCCCAGCTCCCGGGCGATGGCTCTGGTCAGGCCGACCACTCCTGCCTTGGCCGCCACGTAATTGCAGTGCCCCATAGCCCCCAGCCGCTCCACAGAGGTGGTATTGATAATACGACCCCACTTCTGTTCCCTCATCAGGACACAGGCATGGCGGATGCAGTTCCAGGTGCCTTTCAGATAAGAATTTACTGACCGGTCCCATTCCTCCTCGGTCATGTTCCAGACCATGTGCGGCGCGTCGGTACCGGCATTATTGACCACGATATCCAGTCGGCCAAACTCGTCGACCGCCTTCTGTACCATCTGGCGCGCTTCCTCAAAGCTGGCCACGTCACCAAAGAAAGGAGCCGCCTGACCGCCCATATCCCTGATTTCCTGGGCGGTAGTTTCCGCGTCCCCGCCTTTAGTACCCGGCCGGCGGTTATTGGTGATTAATATAGCGCCTTCTTGAGCCAGGGCCAGCGCCACCGCCCGGCCAATTCCCTGCCCGGAGCCGGTGACCGCCGCCACTCTATTCTTTAACCTGTCACCCATTTTGTCCAAACCTCTCTTCGTTTTTTTAGATAGGAAGTTCTTACTTTCCCTTCCAGACAGGCTTTCTCTTCTCAATAAAAGCCATTCTGCCTTCAGCCAGGTCTTCTGTCTCCAGGCAGTAGGTGAACAGGGCATGTTCCAGTCGCCCGCCCTCTTCCTTTTCCAGTGACAGCCCCCTGACCATCGCCTCCTTGGCGGCTCTGACTCCCAGGGGTGACATCTGACAGATTTCCTCAGCCCACTCCCTTGCCGTGGACATGACCTGGTCAGGAGGAACGACCTTATTGACCAGTCCCAGCCGGTAGGCTTCCTGGGCATCAATCATCCTGCCCATCAGGTTCATTTCCGCCGCCTTGCACCAGGGGATTGTCCGCGGCAACTTCCAGGTAGCACCCGCCGCCGGTAACACCCCCCATTTTACTTCTGTCTGCCCGAAGCGGGCCGTCTCCGAGGCAATCCTGATATCACAGGACAGAGCCAGTTCCATACCTCCGGCCAGGGCATAGCCGTTGACGGCCGCCACCAGAGGCTTGAACAGGTCAAAGCGGTGCATCGGGGCCAGCTGCACTGCCCACGGGTCCAGCTTGTGCTCTTTCCAGAAAGGGAACAACTCTTTGATATCGGCGCCGGCCGAAAATGATTTATCCCCGGCCCCGGTGATGATGCCCACCCAGACTTCCGGGTCGTCACGGAAGTCTATCATCGCCTCGTTTAACTCCTTTAACAGGTTAATGCTGAACGAGTTCATGGCATCAGGGCGGTTCAGGGTGATAGTGGCAATTCTGCCTTCCTTCTTGTATTCAATATCCATGCAAACCTCCTCACTATTTTAGACTAGCCGAGTATTTTCCTGATATAGAACCGGTGCCGACCGCCTCTGAACTAGAGCCTTACCAGCTTAACCGTATCGGCACCGGGAATTGACAGTATCTGCCGCTGCTGCTCCTCAGGCAGGGGTTCATCAAGGGCCAGTATCATCAACGCTTTCCCCCTGGGCTTGAGACGGCCGAGGTGCATAAAACTGATATTGATGTTGGCATCTCCTGTTATCTTGCCTACCGCCCCGATAAACCCGGGACGGTCAAGATGGGCGCTGAATAGGAAATAACCGCCGGTGGGGACAATGTCAATCCAGAACTCGTTGACCCGGACAATCTGTGTCTCTCCGCGCATCACCGTAGCCGCCACCGTGGTGGTACCGACACTGGTAGAGGCTTCCACAGTAACCAGGCTGGTATAATTCTTGCAGGTAAGGTCTTTCTGCTCCGCCACGGTAAGGCCGCGCCGGGCAGCTATAAGGTTAGCGTTAACCAGGGTTACCCGCTCCTCGCTGATTTCCTGCAGTACCCCGCCCAGGACAGCCGCCTTGAGAGCGTTAGTATCGTAACCGGCAATCTCGCCTTCATATTTAATCAAAATAGAAGCCACCTGCCCCTCAATCAACTGGCTGAGCAGCTTCCCGGCCGCCGTCGCCGCCCTGATAAAGGGCAGCAGCACCGGCTGGGTTTCTTCGGGGATGAGAGGGGCATTAACGGCGTATCTGGCGGGCTGACCTTTAAGCACGGCCACAACCTGCTCGGCAACATCAGTAGCTACCAGGGTCTGGGCTTCAGCCGTGGAAGCTCCCAGGTGAGGAGTGACAATAATGGCGGGTTCGTCAAAGAGGACACTACTGGTGAGCGGCTCGGTGGCGAAGACATCGATAGCCGCTCCGGCCACCCTTTTCTCTCTCACCGCTTTAACCAGCGCCTCTTCATCAATCAGCCCGCCCCGGGCGGTATTGATGATGCGGACATTTGGCTTGACCAGAGCCAGTTCTTTAGCCCCGATCAGCATCCTGGTTGATGTGGTCAGCGGCACATGCAGGGTAATAAAGTCTGATTCCTGGAGGAGCTGTTTCAGGTCAACCAGGTCCACCTGCAGGGTACGGGCATAGTCAATGGAGACAAAAGGATCACAACCGATGAGCTTCATCTCCATTCCTCGGGCGCGCCGGGCTACCTCCGTTCCCACGTTTCCCAGACCAATGAGTCCCAGCGTCTTGTTTCTGACCTCGATACCCATAAAATCATTCCGCCGCCACTTTCCAGATTTAAGCAAGGTACAAGCCTGAGGAATATGGCGAGCGAGGGACAGCATCAGAGCGATGGTATGCTCCGCGGCGGCGGTGGTATTGCCCGTAGGCGCATTGACCACCACGATGCCTCGCCTCGTCGCTGCCTCGACATCAATATTGTCGACACCGACACCGGCGCGGGCAATGACCTGCAGTTTCTCACCGGCCTCGATGATCTCGGCGGAGACCTGGGTCTGGCTGCGTACTACCAAGCCTTCATAGTCGCCCATAATAGAAAGCAGTTCCTCATGTTTCAATCCCGGCCTGAGGTCTACCTCAGTATAGCTACGGAGGATATTTATTCCCTCTTCACCAACAGGCTCAGTAACCAGAACCTTCATCGACTCACTCTCCCGAATTAGACGGCAGTGGTGACAAAACCAAGTTCAGGTAGCACCACCTTCAGGGCTTTTATCACCTTCTCAATGTTATTTTCAGTCACCCACCCCAGGTGTCCGATACGGAATACCTTACCGACCAGGTGCGCTTGTCCTTCAGCCAGCTCAATCTGGTGCTCGTCCCGTAGAAGCTGAAGCAGTTTTTCGCTATCAACCCCGGCGGGGGAATTCACCGCGGTCACCGTATTGGAGGCATAGCCTTCCTCGGCGAAGAGTGACAGTCCCAGTGCCTTTACTCCCTCACGGGCCGCCCGGGCTACCCGGGCATGCCGGGCAAAGACATTTTCCAGCCCCTCCTCCAGCATCATCTCCAGTGCTACCGAGAAGGCAAATACTATCGAAACAGCCGGTGTCCAGGGGGTTTGCCATTTCCCCAGGTACTTCTTGGCCTGGGCGAAGTCCCAGTAAAAGCGGGGCATCCTGGCGGTAGCCTGCGCTTTCCAGGCTTCTTCGCTGACGCTGACCATAGCCATACCGGGGGGTACCATCCATCCTTTCTGAGAAGCAGTCACGACAACATCGCAGTGCCATTTATCTACCGGAAGGTCAATCGAGCCCAGGCTGCTGATGGCATCAACCAGTAATAGCTTATCAAACTCCTTTACCACCGAGCTTATCGCTGCCAGGTCATTGGTCACACCGGTAGAAGTCTCATTATGGGTGACCATGACCGCCTTGATTTTCGGCTCAGCCTGCAAACTCTTACGCACCGCCTCAACATCGACCGGCTTCCCCCAGTCAAAGCGCAGGGGAATAACATCCGCCCCGAACTTCTGGGCGATAGTGATAAAGCGTTCACCGAAGGCACCAACGGATAGAGCCAGGACTTTATCACCCGGGGATAGAATGTTAACAGCCACCGCCTCCAGTCCACCGGTACCTGAGCCGGTAAGAAGAAGAACATCATTCCTGGTCTGGAACAATTGTTTCAAGTTAGACGTCACATCCTGCATCATCTGCTCAAATTCATCGCCCCGGTGGTTTATCATCTGTTTGGCCATCGCCTGCAGAACTTCCGGAGGGCAGGGTGTAGGTCCCGGTACACGTAACTCTTCCATCGGTCACCTCTACTGTTGATTAGTCTGGTTCACATTATAGCCGAATTAACGACTTTAGCAAAGCACTGTTTTGGGGGATTTTACAACCTATCCCCCTGACCCCCTTCCCTTACCAAGGGAAGGGGGAGTGTAACATAAGAGGGGCGAAGCCCCTCTTGGACGCCCCTTACTAAATCCCCTGCCTTGGTTCAATGTCAGTATTAACGACTTTAGCAAAGCGCCTTTTACCCACTTTAATAATACTGCCGTTTTCAATATGGGCAATGACATTCGTAATTTTCTTCCCATTAACACTGACAGCACCCTGACGAATAAGTCTACTCGCTTCACTACGACTCCTAGCAAAACCAATCTTTATAAGCATATCATCAAGATTCCAATCATCCTGACCAAGAATCCTAATGTCACGTCCATCTTCTTTTCGCCATCGGGAAGGCATTTTTGCAAAAGAAAATCGGAACTCAGGAATCTCTTCAGGCATTTCCCTCTTCTCATGCACTTTCTCAAAGTGCCCCTGAGCCCCGGTGGCTGATTTTTTATCATAGAGCAGGGTTACAATCTCCCCGGCCAGGCGTTTTTTGAGCGTCATCGGGTTAACGTCATCGTTCTCAAGGTCCCGTCTGAATCGGGCAAGCTCTTCTTCGGGGACATCGGTCAGCAGCTCGAAGTAGTCCATAATAAGATTATCATTGATTGACATCACCTTGCCGTAGATTTCAGCGGGCGGCTCGGCGACTCCGATGTAGTTGCCCAGGCTCTTGCTCATCTTCTGGGTGCCATCGGTGCCGATGAGCAGCGGCGTCATCAGGCACTGCTGGGGGCGCTGCCCCACTATCGACTGCAGTTCCCTGCCCAGCAGTAAATTAAACCTCTGGTCGGTGCCCCCGAACTCAACATCCGCCCTGACCATTACCGAGTCATAAGCCTGGAGCAGAGGATAGAGCAATTCGGTGACGGCAATCGGTCTCCCGGCATTATACCGGCTGCTGAAATCTTCACGGGCGAGCAACTGGGCGACGGTGAACTTGCTGGTGAGCTGAATCACGTCACCCAGGGTAAACTTGCCGAACCACTGGCTCTGCCAGGCAACCTCAGTCCGGTTTTTGTCCACTATCTTGAAGAACTGCTGCATATAGGTCTCGGCGTTGGCTTTGACCTGCTCCGCGGTCAACATTGGCCGGGTAATGGAAACCCCGCTCGGGTCGCCAATCTGTGCCGTCCAGTCGCCAACGATGAGCACCACCTGGTGACCCAACTCCTGGAACTGCCGGAGTTTGCGCAGGCCCACGGTATGCCCCAGGTGAATATCGGGAAAACTGGGGTCAAAGCCTTCTTTCAGGCGCAGCTTCTTGCCGGAGCGGAGCAATTCCTCCATCTCCTGCCTTACGATGACCTCAGCCACTCCCCTCTTGAGCAGCGAGGCAATATCACGGTCAGTATTCATGGCTAACTTTTACCTCTGGAATTCAGAATGGCTACTCCCTGTTTCACATCCTCAGCTATTTGCTTCTTCAGTTCCTCTGCCGTATCAAAGCGCTTCTCACCGCGCAGCCGTTCCACAATATCAATTCTCAACTCGTGTCCGTAGAGGTTACCCTGATAATCGAGGATATATGTCTCCACGGTACGCCCGTCATCGTTAAAGGTAGGACGCCGGCCAATATTGGTCATTGACGGGTAAGCTTTACCATCAACATAAGCCCAGGTAACATACACCCCGTCGGCGGGCATGGCTTGCCCGGGGTCTATCTCCAGATTTGCCGTGGGGAAGGACAACCCTGACCCCCTGCCCACCCCGGCCGTCACCTGTCCCTGAAGGCTGAACGGGCGCCCGGTGAGGGCGATTACCCTGCCGATATCACCAGCGGCCAGGGCGTTCCTGATGGCCGTACTGCTGACCACCTCGCCATTGATTTTACGAGGTGGCACTACGGTGATGGTGAAGTCCATCTCCTGCCCCAGCCGGCGCAGATTATCGATATCGCCTTCCCGTTCGCGGCCCAGAGCGAAATCAGGTCCAACCACCAGACCGCGCATTCTGAGGTATTTCTTGAGAAGACCGGTAAACTGAGCGGCACTGAGCTGGGCCAATTCAGCGGTGAAAGACAGGGCAACGACCTCATCCACACCCTCTTTTTTGAGGAGACTGACCTTTTCCGGCAGGCTGGTCAGGAAGGGCAACCTGGTCCGGGATGATAGCACCCCGCGGGGGTGCTGCCGAAAAGTCACCACTCCACCCTGCAAGCCCTGCTGGCGGGCGGAGTCCATCAACTGTGAAATCAGGTACTGATGCCCCCGGTGGACCCCATCGAATACCCCGATGGCCAGCACCATATCTTTCTCAGGTGATACCTTTGCCAGCTCTTCCTCTACCTGCATGACTCCTTCACCCGAACCGGATTAAGAACTGAAAATTATGATACGGGATAGTAACTGACTAAATATAAAAAGGGGCTAATAGAACCCGGGCTGCCCTCTCCTAGTTGAAGTGCTTTAATACTAGCATAAGCCTATTTAGGCGTCAACCGCGGGTGCCACACAGGGGGCTAGCCAGGGTTTGTCAGAGTAGCGGCCTCAGTAGGCAGAGGAGACTTCACACGAGGTTATTTTAGCGGCAGCACCAGTTTGAAAGAATCAGGAGGCTTTCTGGAAATAGTAACCGACTCCCTGTTCAGTCAGGATATACCTGGGCAGAGCCGGGGTTGGCTCTATCTTCTGCCGCAGATGGGAAATATAGATACGCACATAGTCCA
>JAUYMF010000136.1 GCA_030698765.1 Dehalococcoidales bacterium | reverse complement strand
GGTTACATCCAGACGGCCCATTAGCAACTTGCCGTCCGCCTCCGCTGAGATGGCTAACAGAGGTCTGCCATCATCAACGACAAATAGCCATAGCCTTGCTCCCGGAATGCTCCCGGGGGCAAGGACAGATTCTATATCAGGCGGGGCAACGGTGGATTTGTAAGATGACGCCAGTGTACCACTGATACTTCTTATGACCGGCGGCTGGTCCGTGATGTTCCAGTAGTAGACCCTGTAAGTTCCGCCACCTGAAGCAATAATCGCCGGGTCAATATTGTTTTCTCCGGTCAGTACCAGGTCGCGGTTGTCAAAGTTAAGTCCGTCGGTTGAGGTGAAGCTGTAGATACCCGGTGGTGCGCCGCTCTGGGGAAAGGCGATTGCCAGCATCAGGTACGTGCCATCGGGGAGCCTGATTACCGACGGGTCAACGAAGCCGGGAAGCACCGGGCCTTCCCTGGTGAACTCCAGCCCGTCCTCCGAAATGGCGGATACAATGCCGTGCTTTACGTCCAGGCCATCGGAAACGTAGTAAAGCCTTACCCTGCCATCCGGCAGGACAATCGCCTCAGGGACGGATGCCCAGCCTCTGTCCGGAGTCTGGTGTGGGTCAATCCTGATACCCTCCTTCTCGAAAGACAGACCGTCTTTGGAGACCGCCGAATAGACGGTGTTATCGGACTGGTCAGGACCACCCCCGCCGGTGGCGCCCTTATAATACATCCTCACCTGCCCGTCCTTCAGGCTTATCACGGTAGGGTCATTGACTATCATTTCAGGCCCCCCGGGGCTGCCCGGCACTACTCTTACCCCGGGTTCTTTCTCGAAGGTCAGCCCGTCAGCAGAGATCGCCGAAAGTATGCCGCCGGGGCCACCGTAGTACATCCTTATCCGCCCGTCTTGCAGCCGGTAGACGTTGGGAACGTTGCCATCCTCAAGACGGATGCCCGGTTCGACCGTCCAGGTAAACCGCACTGCAGGCTCTTTGCGCTCAGGCTCTGGTTCCGGAGCAGGCGTGGTTCCGGGAGAAGGAGCGGGAACCGGCGACTGTCCGGGTGCTGCCGGTGGAGTTATCACGCTCGGCGGTGACGGCGCTGGTTCAGGAGAGGACGAGGATACCACTTCTGGCACCGATGGTGAGGCAGGCGTTGTGCCGGGCGATGAAGATGCGCAGCCGGCGGCGAGCAACAACAGCAAACCGGAGATAATAACAATGGGCCTTGTTATGCCAGCTGTCCAAAACATATCTACCAGGATTATAAGCTATAAGGTGAGATAATACAAGCTTGTGTCCGGGAAGAATAAGATTGCTGTTTCCCAAGCTCATGGGGGAACGCGGGATTTCTTCGCTGTTATTCAGGAAGGGAGCGGCGGCTGAGAGCCAGGGCATTGCCGCTCATAATCTTAGCCTTCGTTTCCTCTGGTATTCTCATTGCCCTGACCGACTTCAATGAGTGCTGGAGACCATCTCTGGGGCCGTAGGGACGGTCTGTGCCGAACATGAGGTGGTCACCAACCCTCCTACGGGTGAACATCAATGTTTCCGTGTCAGTGAGTGCCGTGTCGTAGTAGCAGCGTTCCAGATAGCTGGTGGGCGGGTACTTGATATGGTCACGGGTGCCGGGGCGGTTGCCGTCATAGGGCATATTTATCCGCCACCAGAGAAAGGGGATCGTCCCCCCGGCATGGCTCAGGATGAAGGTAAGGTCAGGGTACCGCTCCAGGACGCCGGCATAGGCCAGCCGGATAAAAGTCAGGGTGGTATCATAGGTGAAACCCAATACTGAACTGGCTGCGGAAGAACCCTGAAACGCCTCTTCCGCAACTCTGGGGGCGATTGGATGGACATGAATAACCGCCTTGAGTCGATTGGCTTCATTAAAGAACGGCTCGAATTCCGGAGCGTCGAGAGGCTTCCCATCATAGTTAGTCTGCAGGCAAATGCCATGAAGGCCAAGCCCGGTAAGACCTCGCCTCATCTCGATAATAGCGGCATCGCCATAGGCAAGGGGGATATCAGCGAAGGCCATGAATCGCCCGGGATAGCGCTGACAGACAGAGGCCAGATAATCATTGGTGACGCGGGCTACGGTAAGAACATGAGGAGATGAAGCCGGGACCTCCTTTGGCCCGACATAGTGCCTCAAAGTTCGGGAAGAAACCCAGAGAATATGAACCCCGTTCTTTTCGGCGGTCTCCAGCTGTTCCTCTTCCGTGGTCAGCTGTTCCGGTCTGAAGATATCAGGCACCGGTACGCAGCCGCTGATCTCCTTAGCCAGTTTCGGTGAGACAACGTGGTAATGGACGTCTACTACCTTATTGTCGGCTAACATAATAATTCCCCTTCCCGGAGTGATGTAGCCCGGCTACCCCCTGTTTCCAGTCCGTTCCTTGCCTCGGGGTTCCAAAAATCCTTCACGGCATCCGCCGTCACGCCGGTTACTCTGCCGCAGCGAGGGCTTTGATGAATCCTCTTTGTTCTAATTCCTGACGTACGTCATCCAGTCCCAGTTTCACCAGGGTCTCACTGGTGGGGATGCCGTCATTATCCCAGCCCCTGAGTTCATAGTAGCGGTCAATACACCTGTCGAGCAGGCTGCGGGCTGGCTTGTCTCCCCCTGAGGCTTTTTGGGTTCGTCTATCGGTTAGACTATCGTCTTTTCGGCTCAGGCCGTCCCTGACCTTGCAGGCTTTGACCAGATTTATTATCCGTCGGGCAATCCTGGTAGCTTCGGCCTCATCAATATCCAGGCCGGTGGCGGCGGAAATTAAACCGGCAATCAGAGGGCGTCCACTTATCGGCGGTGAGCCATGGTGCCCTATCAGGTAGTTGCAAATTCCGGTGGCATCAGACAGGGTAAAGGTTTCCTCATTATAGGCAATAAACTGGCAGATACCCTCATAGTCATCGTCAGCCGGCTCCTCTTCAATGGAGATGTACTTTTTGAATTCCCCGGGGAACTGGAAGTACTCTGAATTGAGATAGGCTTCCTTATCTTCAAGGTTGGGAACATGGGTACCTTCCCAGGCCCGCTCCCAGAGGTTATCCGGCGTTGAGCCAATCAGCTTACTGGAATCCCCCTTATCAGCGATAGCGCTACTCAGTGCCCCGGCCCCACGCTCACCATCCCGACCTGATGGGACGAGTTCCAGTTTTTTAATATGGCGGACGAAGTCTTCGGCGCCTCTGCCTATTCTCTGGGCGGCCCGGTAAACGCCATCAGCCAGGACATCACCAATACCCTGGCGGTGAGCGATTTGTTTCATCAGGGAGAGGGCCACCTCAGGATTTTCCCATTCCAGATGCATCCCCGTGTCTTCTCTGGTTAAGATACCGTTCTCATAGAGCTTTACGGCGAGATGAATCTGACTGGTAATGGCTTTGGCGTCAAGGCCATATCTCTCACACCAATAGTAGAAGGTTACGCCAAAGTCAAGGTCCAGTATTCTGGTACAGCGGAGTGCCTGCACCAGGTTAGAGCACTTGATATAGGCATAGTCGCCGTCAGGGAGGGGGTAAGCATGGATACAACGCAGTCCACAATTGTAACAGTCTACCCGCCGGTCAGCTTTTCTGTTTATGAAATTCTGGGCGGTGTCCCCCATGCGCTTGAGACTATGCTGTAGCTCGGGAGGAAGCGGTTTATTGCCATAACCATAGTCTACACCCCGGGCGTATCTCTGAATCCGCGAGTAACCGAAGCGGTCAAAAAGATGGGTGCCTACCGGTCCGGTCCGGTCACGAATGGACTGACATAATTCTGAGAGTCGGGCCGGGTTGGCGACGTTCACATCTTTAGTACCGCGGACCGCGATTGCCTTCAGCTTTTTGTCTCCCATGACAGCGCCGGCCCCGCCGCGGCTGGCACTGGCGCCAACACCATGCTGGATACTGGCAGTATAAACCCTGTTCTCCCCAGCCGGCCCAACGCACATGATTTCAATCCGGTCATCTTTCAGCTCTTCGCGGAGGATGCTCTCGGTTTCATGGGTATCTTTGCCCCAGAGGTGGCTGGCGTCACGTAGCTCCACGCGGTCGTTATCTATCAATAGATACACCGGAGTGGGTGATTTGCCGGAAAAGACAAGCGAATCGTACCCGGCAAATTTCAATTCGGCGGCAAAGTAACCACCCAGAATAGAATAGCAGTGCGTGTCTATTATTGGAGATTTGAAGGTAATGGTGGTGCGATTAGCCGCAGGCGCCATCGTGCCGACCAGGGCGCCGGCGCTGATTATCAGTAGATTATCCGGGGAGAAGGCATCAACCCCGGCGGGAACACGATCCCACAGTATTTTGACATTCTTCCCTTTGCCTCCCAGGAAATCCTCGACCAGGGCGAGGTCAGTCTGTACCTTTTCAATACTGCCGCGGGACAGGTTAACTTCGATATCAGTCCCCATGATACCGTACCGCATTTACCCCTCCTCCTTTAGCCATAATGCCCACATGCTATGTTAGATCCGGTTTCCGGCATACGACTTTTGTCTTATTCTCCATGATTCAGGAACAGTACTGGTAGTGCCTATGCGGGGAAGGCTTGAGCCTTCCCCGCAGTCGTACCGATTTAGAAGCCCAATGATTTTTTCAGTGCCTGATCAATCCAGATGAAGCGGGTGAAACCAAACTGGTTGGTCGTGCCCAGCATATATTCACCGTCGTAATTCTTGAGCCACGGTTGCCATATTGTGTACTCTCTTGCTGCCGGGAAAGGCACCACCCATAACTGACGGACGATGTAATCCAAGGTCTCCTTCATTATCTGGTAAGCCTTGTCATCTTCAAACCAGACATATTTGGTGAACTCCAGGATGTTTTTATTGATGAACGGGTCGTCAATCATGCCAACATTAGATGAATCGTCCGGTCGGTACTCCTCCCAGGTATAATTTGATACACCCATAGAATCGTAAATCGCATCTTTATGTGTCCTGCCCGCAGCAATAGAAGTATAGGCACCGCGCTCCCTTACCTGTATGTCCAGGTCAACGCCTATTTTTGACCAGTATTCTTTAATAAGGGTTAGCTCGTCAACGCGTGTTTCCAGCGACTCAATGATTACCTCAATCTTGAAACCATTGGGATAGCCGGCGTCAGCCATCAGCTGCTTCGCCTTTTCTAGCTGGTAGTGCATAGCATCCTGGTATACCTCGGGCCATATTTCCAGAGGGCCGGCTACACCCATGCTGACCCAGACCTGGAACGGATTTTGGGGGAAGTTAGTTATGTTAGCATCGCCGTCATAAAAGTCTTTGACTATCTCCTCCCGGTTTACTGCCATGTTTAGCGCCTGGCGTACCCGAATGTCAGCCCAGGGTGCGTCAGGTCGGTCCATCCTTAGAGCTACAACATAGCCATAGGCGGGGAACCCTTTCCTGGGCAGGTCAGGTAAGGTTGTCTCCAGACTTACTATCTCTTCCCGCCCAAGCCCCGCATTGCGGCCACCGAGATGGTCAAGCTTGGCAGTACGAAATGCCGCCAGCCGTGTAGACCTGTCTGTTATTATCAGCATCTTGACTATATCTACATATGGTAGCTGTTGCCCCATCCCGGGGCCGACAGGATCCGTCTGCCAATAGTTGGGGTTCCTGACGAAGGTGGCGGAAGAGTTCTCGACCACGTCTTCCAGCATAAAAGCTCCAGTGCCAACGGATGTTTTCCAGTCCATCATGTCGCCGTATTTCTCATAAACATCGCGGGGTAGTATGTTCAGGGAACTGGACATCCTCTGGAAGATGCCGGAGAGGTAATCAGGAGTTACCTTAACGACAACGGTATACTTATCGGTAGCGGTAACTGATAGCGGGCGTTCTACGTCGGTGAACCTGATTTTATACGGAGCTCCGGGGAACTCGTACATGGCGTTGATTGAAAAGACCACGTCATCCGCGGTCAGTTCTCTCCCGTTTACCAGGCGGCTAGCTTCAAATTTAGGGTTAAGTCCCCAGTGGACTCCTTTCCGGATGTGCCAGACGATAGTACCGCTGTCAGGTGTCTCCCAGCTCTCTGCCAGATAACCGGTCAGGTGCTTAAAAATTGGACTCGCCGTTGCCCAGTCGCTTTCGTTGGAACCGGCTGGACCTTTTGCCCAATCACCTTCCATCAGGTTCTCATTTGTCTGAGCCAGGGGGAGCAGGCCTGATGGACTGCTGGTGTGCCTGACAGGGTCGAAGGTCTTTCCTAGTCCCGCCAGCGGAGCAACGGTAATCGTTCCGCCATATTGGGGACTTCTGTGGTTGGTGTCGTGGGTGTACCCGGAGTAGTCGGTGTGGTGGGCGTCGTTGGTGTCGTTGGTGTAGTCGGTGTAGTCGGTGTGGTTGGAGTGGTTGGAGTGGTTGGAGTGGTCGGGGCACAGGCTGCCAGTATCAGGGACAATACCATCAGACAACTCAATGATGACCAGATAAATTTACTTTTCATCCCTGTCTCCTTTTTTGTTGATAGCTAATCTCGCCACAAAGCCTGATTATCTCAGGGTTGCAGATACGGAAGAGGTCTGGCTGATAGCAATCCTTCATTTATGCTTTGAATATAGTATCGCAACGCAACGAATGTCAAGACAAAAATGGAGATATTGATAAATCGAGCAAAATAGATATCATATAAGCAAAATAAACGAGCTGGATGACAGACTCATACAAATGGCGAAGCCGAAGGAAAGAATCCCTTCGGCTTAATTTCAATGTAATCGAACGGCATGATTACCAGCCGGCCATCATGCCATCACTCGAGACTTATGACTCCACCAGTTAAGGCGCACTGCTAGCCATGAGCGATGGCTCTAGAAGCTATCTAATGTTATTGCAGGCTTTCTGGAGTATAACTCCTCTGTATTTAATGAGCGCGCTTCGGCTGCATGTTTAGAAATAAGGTGGTCATTCATTTTGATTAATCCCAAATGCCAGTCATAATCAGTTATTTCAAAATCGCATAAAGTGCAGTGAAGCAGGAATGTCGCCGGAATTTTTCTAAGCTTTACCACTTCCTTGAAGTCTTTCATGGTACCCCTTCTTATTCAGTATTTTGTTTGAGCCTAAATGTTCCAAACATTATTTCATTCGTCAGATTAATTATACTCTACTTGTAAATCTGTTGGAATACAGAGCAATCGGAATCAGGGTCAACGTCAAGAGGGGTTTACTACTTGCAGACATACAAGGCTGCCCGATGCGCCAAAAGTAAAGTATGGTGTATGGGTGTTTTAAAAAGTGTATAATCCTAGAGACATGGGTAAAAATGGACTTGCCAGCATCCTGGCCTTTATACCCCGCCCGCCCCTGTTAGTGAGGAGTATCTACGCGGAGACCCTGCTTGAAGACTTCTTCGTTTCCGCGGTGGCCTCGGTACTGGCTATACGTTTTTACCTTCACATCACGGGCTTTCCTCAGCTCGGGTTTGGTCCACTGCACATTGCTCATATGCTGTGGGGCGGACTTCTCCTGCTCATTGCTCTGGTCATACTATTGGCTTTCCTGAACCACAAGGCTAAAGTGACCGCAGCGGTGGTGGGGGGAATAGGTTTCGGCGCCTTCATCGACGAGCTGGGTAAATTCATCACCAGGGATAACGATTACTTCTTCCAGCCGGCGGTCGCCCTGATTTATGTCATCTTCGTGCTCATCTTTTTTATCATACGGGCTGTCGGCAAGCGCCGCCCTCTCTCCAGCCAGGAGTGCCTGGCCAATATATTTGATATCGCCAGGCACGGGAGCCTGGTCGGCCTGGACGAGGAAGAACGGGCTGACGCCCTGAATTTGCTGGAGAGCTGCGAGGCCAGCCCGGTGCGCGATAATCTCCGGGCAATCTTGCAGAACACGCAAGTTGCCCTCTCACGGTCACCCCGACCTCTGGCCAGGTTACATGCGGTGCTGGATAGATTCTATGGATGGGCGGCGTCCAGGTGGTGGTTCGGCGGTATTATTATCACTTTCTTTGCCTTTACCGCGGTTACGTCTGTATCCGCCGTGGTAGCCGTCGTAGAGTGGTCATTGGGTTTGATGCTGTGGTTGGTGGCGGCTGTGATTATACTGGCAGCACTGGTCTGGTCACGCCGGATCAAGGTACGGTATCTCAACATCGGAATCGCTGTGAGCATCGTTATCGTCTCAATCCTGATAAGCTGGGCCATAGTGGGCAACCTCAAGGGGATGCCTCTTTCAATAATCGACTGGGCACAGCTGGTCTTTCCAGGTATATCGGGGACGCTCATTGCCATGGGGATATTGACACTTCCCCGCTCCCGACTGGAAGCCTACCTGCTGTTCCGGTGGGCCATACTGGTTTCAATCTTCTTTACGCAAGTCCTGTCTTTTTACGAGCAACAGATCCTCGCTCTCCTGGGACTTGCTCTGAACATCCTGATACTTATCGCACTGCGCTACATGGTCACGCATGAGCACCTCAAAGTAAAAAGTCAGCTAACCGAGTAATCATCTCCAGTATCAAAACTACACTGTCCACCCGATTGAACACTCCATCTCATTATTCATATTGCCGGAATCCGCTGACCTGAGGCTATTTGCCGACCCGACAGTTCCCCAGTGTCTCCAGCGCCAGCACCATGGCGGAGTGGTCGAGGTCGCTGTTACCCTGAGCGGCAACGGCGTTAAACAGCTCCTGGGCGATGGCGGTGCTGGGCAAGCTCATTCCCAGTTCCCGCGCTCCTTGCAGAGCCAGATTCAGGTCCTTCTGGTGCAATCTGATGCGGAAGCCGGGTTTGAAATTACGCCCTATCATCCGCTCTCCGTGCAGGTCCAGGATCCGGCTCTGGGCAAACCCTCCCAGCAAGGCTTCCCTGACCTTTCCCGGGTCAGCCCCCGCCTTGGAGGCAAAGAGCAGGGCTTCACCCACCGCCTCAATGGTCAGCGCCACCACAATCTGGTTGGCCACCTTGCAAGTCTGCCCGTCCCCGTGGCCGCCGATGTGCACGATGTTTTTGCCCATAATTTCGAAGTAAGGTCTTACTTTTTCAAAGACATAGGGTTCGCCGCCGACCATGATGGAAAGGGTGGCGTTTTCCGCGCCCACCTGGCCGCCGGAGACCGGCGCATCGAGCATCTTGACACCCAGGGCGCCCAGCTTCCGGGCGAACTCTTTGGTAGCAATCGGTGATATGGAGCTCATATCGACGACGATGGAGCCTGTCCTGACACCCTCCACCACCCCATCCTTACCGAAGAGAACAGCCTCCACGTCAGCCGTGTCCGGTACCATGGTGATGATAATATCGGACTTCCAGGCTACTTCTTTGCCGGATGTGCAGGCAACAGCGCCTCTGGCAGTCAACTCGCGGACGGACTCCTGGCTGCGGTTGTGAACGTGAACAGTGTGACCAGCCGCCAGCAGGTGCCCCGCCATTGGTTTGCCCATGATTCCCAGGCCGATAAATCCCAGATTCGCCATTATTTGCCTCCTTTTCCAAGATAAGGTCTGGCCCATCCCAGCCCGGCTTCAGTGTTGCCCGCGGGATTGTATTCGCAACCTATCCAGCCGTCATATCCCGCCTCGTCAATGAAACGGAAAAGGTTGGGGTAGTTGATTTCTCCGGTGCCCGGTTCGTGCCGTCCCGGAACGTCGGCCAGCTGCATGTGAGCGATGCGCGGCAGGTTCTCCCGGATGGTCTTTGTCAGGTTGCCTTCCATAATCTGCATGTGGTAGATGTCATACTGGAGCCGGAGATTGCCGTGGTTGACTTCTTCAATCAGCTTGAGCGCATCTCCGGTGTGTGTCAGGTAAAATCCGGCGATATCAATGTTGTTTAAAGGCTCAATGAGCAGGCGGATGCCTTCTTTTTCCAGGGCGGCGACGGCAAAACGCAGGTTCTCCACCAGTGTCCGGCGGACTTTTTCCGTCGAGACTCCTTCTGGAGTCAGTCCCACCAGGCAGTTCAGGCGGGGACATTTCAAGGCCCGGGCGTAATCGATAGCCAGACCTACGCCCTCCCGGAACTCTCCTTCCCGCCCCGGATGGCAGGCGAAACCCCGCTCCCCGGCGGCCCAGTCACCCGCCGGAAGGTTATGCAGCACCTGCTCCAGCCCGAATTTGTCCAGCTTTTCTGCCAGATCCTCTTTGTGCCACTGGTAGGGGAACATGTACTCGATGCCTCTGAAGCCAGCCCTCGCCGCCTGCTCAAAACGGTCAGGAAAATCGACCTCGTTGAACATTGTGGTCAGATTGGCGCTGAATTTCGGCATAATCCCCTCTTCATTTTCATCCTGTCTCACTGGTTTTAAGTCTTGATTAAAATCAGTCTCAGGGCACGCTCGACAGCGTCGGCGATTAATTGCTCCGCTTCAGCCATTGATTTCTCCAGGCTGATGGGACCGGGGGCGATGCTTATCGCGGCCGCGATGCCGTACCGGCTGAGGTCTGTTAAATCACCGGCCAGTTCACCGGCGATAGCCACTACCGGGACATGGAAGTCCTTTGCCCTGGCGGCAATACCGGCGACTGTCTTGCCGGATAGCGTCTGCGAGTCCAATCTGCCCTCGCCGGTGAAGACCAGGGACGCCTCTTTGAGATGGTCGTTAAGCCCTACCGTCTGGCTGTCTATTTCTATACCCGGTACCAGCCTGGCACCCAGGAAGGCGACCAACCCCGCCCCCAGTCCCCCGGCCGCGCCCGCACCGGGCATATCAATGACATCAATTCCCAGGTCTCTTTTGATAACGGCGGCGTAGTTTTCCAGGGCGGAATCCAGCTGACGGCACATCTCCCCGGTAGCCCCCTTTTGCGGGCCGTAGACCCGTGAGCAGCCATTTTCACCGCATAACGGGTTGGTCACGTCGCAGGCGATGGTCACCTCACATCGGGTCAGCCGGGGATCCAGTCCGGAGGTGTCTATGCGGTCTAAGTCCATCAGCGCCGCACCACCACGGGGAATCTCCTTACCCTCCCTGTTCAGCAGCCTGACGCCGAGGGCCTGCGCCAGACCGGAGCCGCCGTCATTGGTGGCGCTGCCGCCGATACCGATAATGAGCTTGCGGCAGCCAGCATCGAGAGCGGCTCTTATCAGTTCTCCTGTGCCATAGGTGGTAGCGATGAGCGGATTGAGCCTCTCCGGCGCTACCAGGGTAATCCCGGAAGCCGCTGCCATTTCCACCACCCCCCCGGTGGTGCCATCGCCCAGGATTCCCCATCCGGCGGTTACTTTCTCTCCCAGCGGCCCCGTTACCTCCGCGGACATTAACCGGCCGCGGGTGGCGCAGGTCATCGCTGCTACCGTGCCCTCCCCGCCATCCGCCATGGGCAACATGATGGTCCCGGCATCAGGCAAGACGCGCTCGATGCCCGTGGCCATCGCCCGGGCTACTCTCTGAGCGCTGAGGCTGCCCTTGAAGCTCTGCGGGGCGATTATTATCTTCATTTTTGCTGCTAGTATGGAGTCGGATGGTTGTGAAGGTCGTAACAGGTTGCTCAAATCTACGGTAAAAATCTCAGGCTGACGTGGCCATCCCCATCAGCCGTTATGAATGATAGACCTGATTTAACCGGGTGTCAATGGAAGTGGTAAAGGCAAATATTTAAGAGAATGAAACCGTCCCCAAAAATAAGGTTGCCAGAGTTACGGGGGAGTGGCAAAAAGCACTGACCCCTGTGATAAGGTGATTAAGTGCCGCTGGTTACCTACCGTTTTCTCCTCATCGTATTGTCCAGCATTCCCGTTATTGTCCCCAGATATACAAAGCATTTTCGGCTCACCTGAATATAGTCAACCCCCCTCAGCCCGTGCCTTTTCAAATGAGTAAAAATCCTGGAAATGCCTTTACCACACAAATTAATGAAAAACAGCAACACCTTTGTCTCCCCTGCGCTGTCACTTTTAACGGCGTATACCGCGCTTATTTTCTGTGATGATCTTCCGGAAGCATAACAGCGCTTCATGATGTAGCTTATTTTCATCTTATATGCAGGGACATGATGTTTGACGTAGCATTCCAGCGCGTAATACACTTTTTGTGCGTCTTCGGGAGTCGTGGCTCGATACGTCTCCAGCACTTTTCTCTCTTCTCCAATGCCTATACTGTTACCTCGCATGCCCAAATTCACATCAAACAAGCCCAGGGATTCAAGTATCCTTTTCTTGATAATGTAATTTCCCCCGCTTATACTGCATGTCCTGGAAAATCCTGACTGAGTCTCATATTCCCTTATTTCATATTCATCCTTGAACCAGCGGGGTTTTTTGGAGGTATAGTACGGATACACCGGCCCGCCCATGATATCCGGGGAGTGGTCTTCGATTATGCGGGTGACGCTCATCAAATAGTGCGGAGGGGCGATGGCATCGTCGTCAAGATAGACAAGGTATTTGGCTACGGCTTCGGCGCAACCCCGATTGCGAGCGTAGGATAGCCCTTGATTTCCTTCGAATACATATCTGATGTTGGGAAGCATCGTTTTGTATCGGGTTATCAATTCTCCGGTATTGTCGCTAGAATTATTGTCAACGACAACGACCTCGAAGCTATATGAATCGAGTTTCTGCTCAATAAGGCTATCAAGGCATTTCGCCAGCAGCGCTGCCCTGTTGTAAGTGCATATGATTACTGATAGTAAAGTACTCACTTATAGCCTGCTGCATCATCACTAAAATACATAGCTGATATCATTAGCAAGGAACTAGGGTGTCTCACTCGACAGTATCTTACTCCATTCTTTTACTTTCTCATTTACATACCGGTCATCAAACGTGTCATTCTCGTGTGTCCTTGTATTGAAGTAGTTTTTCAGATATAAGGGCCTTAGTCCGCGTAATACATCGGCAAATCTTGTTGGTAGGCCTACCGGTGACGGCTGCTGTTGTGCCAGAGTATAGATGAAATCAACAAGATTGGAGATAGGGTCTCCATTGGACAGCATCTCACGCTCTGCCCATGTCTTGAGGTTATTTGTCCCCGGCACGGATTTCCCCAGACAGGCGTTGTTGAATTCGGCGGCGTTCCTCAAGCGCGGAACATATTCATACCAATCGGCGGAGAATGCCTCTGAGATCGGTAACGGCTCCACCATGTACGCCGGCTTTCCGGCAACGGCGGCCTCAATCAATGTGGTGCTGAAGGAAGAGATAGTGGCGTCACCGGCGAGTATCCATTCTCTCACCGACTCTCCTTTAATGAAGTGAAGTCCCGCTGCCCGAGTCGACGACACCCGTTCCTTAAAAAAGTCCTCCATCTCGGTAAGCATGGTCACTGGTTTCGGCCGGAAAATGATTTCCAGTTGCTCGTGTTTTGCGGTTTCGTTGCACCACTTCAGGAGATAAGAAAGGGAATCCCTGGCAAACTCGCGCATACTGAGCAGTTCGCTACGGTCAGCTCCCTGGCTTACTCGCCAATTGATTGTGCTGTCATTGATGAATGCCCAGCGGTAGTT
>JAUYMF010000135.1 GCA_030698765.1 Dehalococcoidales bacterium | reverse complement strand
TCATACTGGACCAGGTTGGTGTCCTGGAATTCGTCCACCAGAAGGTGGCGGTACCGGGTCTGGTAGCGGTCCAAAACCTCCGGGTGGCTGCGGAAGAGATGTACCGTCTTCATCAGTAAATCGTCGAAGTCGAGGGCGTTGCTCTCTGCCAGCAGCTGCTGGTAGCGGTCATAGACCCGCCCGACCACCTCTTCAAAGTAGCTGCGGCTGCGCTGGATATACTCTTCCGGGGTGAGCGTGTGGCTCTTGGCGGCGGAAATCGCCGAGACTAGCGCCGGTGGAGCGTACTGCTTGGGGTCGAGTCCCGCCTCCTGAGTCCCCTGTTTGACCAGCTTGATCTGGTCGTCGCGGTCGTAGATAACAAACCGGCGGTCAATACCCGCTGCCGTGCCGTCGATACGCAGGATGCGGGCGCACAGGGCGTGAAAAGTGCCCAGGGTGAGGTCGTCGGCAGCACTGCCTACCAGCTGGTGCAGGCGCTCTTCCATCTCCCGGGCAGCCTTATTGGTGAAGGTGACGGCCATGATGTGACGGGGACTGACCCCGCAGACCTTGACCAGGTAAGCCACGCGGTGGGTGATTACCCGGGTCTTGCCGCTGCCGGGACCGGCCAGGATGAGCACCGGTCCGCTGATGGTCTCTGCCGCTTCTCTTTGCGCCGGATTAAGCTCCGCTAGAATATCCATTCATAACCATTATAGCATTGCCGGGTAGTCGGCGGGAAATGGTTATTGATAATCGAGTTAGGGTTCTTCGGTTTTGGTTGCCGCTTCCATTGCGGGCTGGCGGCGAAGCAATCCGTGTGAGGAGATTCATTCCACCTCATGGCATATAGTTGACACGGATTACCCTTCGCGATAGGATATGTGTGTATGCGCATATATACTTATAACCGGAATGAGCTATGCAGTACCTGATTAAGACAATAAAGGCGCTCTCTGATGAGACCCGGCTCCGCATTCTGAATATCCTCCTGGAGCGGGAGTGCTGCGTCTGCGAGGTGATGCAGGCGCTCGATGTTTCTCAGTCGCGCGCCTCACGTAACCTGGGTATCCTGGAGAGCGCCGGTTTTTTGCAGGCGAGACGAGATGGTACCTGGGTGCTCTACTCGATAGACAGGCAGACCTCGAACCGCTATGCCGCCGCCCTGACCGGGTTGCTCAAAGATTTTGCCGTCAGCGACGAAGTACTGGCTCAGGACCGGGAGCGATTGCAAGGAGCGGTCAGAGTGGGCCCCGGGTGTGCCGGTGCGCAAACTGCTGGAAAGGATGCCTTAAAGTATGAGTGAGGCGAGGCAGGCTGCCGTCATCAGGCGACTCCCGGTCTTAGACCGTTTCCTGACGCTCTGGATTTTCCTGGCGATGGGTTTTGGCGTGGGGCTGGGGTATCTCTTTCCCCGGCAGATGGCTGACCTTTACTCCCGTTCACTGGTGCTGGGCGGCACCACCTCGGTTCCCATCGCCGTGGGGCTGATCCTGATGATGTACCCGCCGCTGGCCAAGGTAAGGTACGAAGAGCTGGGGCGTGTCTTCCGTAACTGGCGGATACTGGGGCTGTCGCTGGTGCAGAACTGGCTTATCGGCCCGGTACTGATGTTCTTCCTGGCTGTTGTCTTCCTGCGTGGCTATCCCGATTACATGGTGGGGTTGATCATGATTGGCCTGGCGCGCTGCATCGCCATGGTGCTCGTCTGGAATGAACTGGCCCGGGGCGACCATGAATATGCCGCCGGTCTGGTGGCTTTTAACTCGGTCTTCCAGATTTTATTCTATTCCGTTTACGCTTATGTTTTTATCACTGTCTTGCCGACCTGGTTCGGGCTGGCGGGCTCGCTGGTTGAGGTTACTATCTGGGAGATAGCCCGGAGCGTGTTGATATACCTTGGCATCCCTTTCTTTGGAGGTATGCTCACCCGTTTTTTGCTTATCAGGTCCAGGGGGCGCGAGTGGTATGAGAATAAATTCATTCATCGCATAATGCCGCTCACTCTGGCCGCTTTGCTTTTCACCATCGTCGCCATGTTCTCACTCAAGGGTGAGCTTATCGTGCAGATACCGCTGGATGTGGTGCGCATCGCGGTGCCGCTGCTCATCTACTTCGTGGCTATGTTTCTCATCTCCTTCTACATGGGGAAGAAAATAGGGGCGGATTACTCCAAGACGACGACCATCGCCTTTACCGCCGCCAGCAACAACTTCGAGCTGGCGATCGCCGTGGCGGTGGCGGTCTTCGGCATCAGTTCGGGGCAGGCCTTTGCCGCGGTCATCGGGCCGCTGGTGGAGGTACCGGTGCTTATCAGCCTGGTGAACGTAGCCCTCTATTTCCAGAGAAGGTATTTTAGGTGAAACGCGATTATCTATCAGCATACGATGGTTTTTATCTGTTTCGTGATACCATTCGTAAACTTGTTGAGACTGAGAACTTAGAGTACGAAACACTCATTGCTGACCCTCAATGATATTTATAGACTCTTCTATTTTCACTAAAGCGTCATATAAACCACCGACTAGCTCATAATTGCTAGGAATTTCGGCGGATAATGCTATTTGACTAACAGTCATTTTGAAAACATCTAATGCTTCTCTGAATGATGGACCTGCTACTGATGTTTGAGGTTCTAATTCCTCCTCTGCCTGAATCTATTTCTCGACAGCCTCATTGTAGGCCGATTTTTTCTGTTCTATGCTCTGTAATTCTACAACGGCGCTTTCGAATATAGTTGGTTGCTTGTGTACTTTATACGCTCTATGTGCTGTGACCATATCTCTAGCAGCTCCATCAAGATGATGAATGGCGGCAAATAAATCCTTCCTGTTTCTTAAAGGAACACTCTGAGGTCTTGCCAGTAACAAAGCACGCGCTTCATTACGCTGCCAATATGGCGCTCTAAATAGATTCCAACCGTAAATGAATAGTATCGCTACTGAAAGACCAATGAGACCGCCTATAACTGACCGCCATACAACTTCCCATGCAAAAGCTCCCGCAGGAGCAAGTGATTGAAACCAAGCACCACCAGCTACGGCTAACACACCCTCACCTCCCCACATAAACTTAGCCGTCTTTTGGGCTTCGATAGTGTCTTTTTTTGCCCTTTGGAACGCTGTTTCTTTGAGGTTAATTTCCATACCCCTATTCTACCACTTCCATCACGATTGATAAATATTTTCTATGCGGGTGAGTACCTACTTGCATAAATAATATACAAATGATTCCGTTCGCCCTGACCTGTCCTGAGCTATATCGAAGGAGCCTGTCGAAGGGTGTGCCGGTGGTTCGACAAGCCTGTCCTGAGCCAAGCCGAAGGGCTCACCACGAACGGCGTGCATAACACTACTTGATTATGAAAGTAAGCAATAGTTCGGTGGGGGAATAATGGCAGGGTGGGACTTTCGAAACTCAGCTGTTGTAAATATACAGCGGCTGGCTGTCGGTGATTAACCTCGTTTGTTCCTCTAGCTCTTCTCTGAGGTATTTGGGCAGGGCGAACATCCCCCGGTGGGTCTGTCCGTCGTAGAATTCCAGGTGTTTCAGGGAGCGGATGGCAATCCGGTTATCAATCTCTTCCGGTGATAGAATGGGGGTATTCGTTCCTGCCAGGCAGAACCCCCAGGGACCGCCAAAAGAGGGGACATGCGTCTGGTAGGGGAGGACGGAGGGGAAAACACTCTTCAGTGTCTGGTAGACCGATGAGAAACATAATAGTTCGTTCAGGCTGGCGGAACCGGCCTGGACACTGATCATACCGTTAGCCGTAAGCCGTTCCCGTACCATCCGGTAGAATTCCCGGGTGTAGAGCAGGTAAGCGGGCCCTTCTTCAACAGGTTCGGTCAGGTCGATGATAATGATGTCAAAGCTCTCGCCGCATTTCTCCAGGTAGTCCCGGGCGTCAACATGGTATAGCTCGGTACGTGTGTCGGCAACGGCGCCACGGCTGTATTCAGGCAGGAACTGCCGGCAGATATCGATTACCCCGGCATCGATGTCAACCATCACCGCTTTACTCACCGTATTGTGGGATAATATCTCCCTTAAGGTGGCGCCCTCCCCGCCCCCGGCGATAAATACCGTC
>JAUYMF010000134.1 GCA_030698765.1 Dehalococcoidales bacterium | reverse complement strand
GCTTCAACCAGTGAGTCGACGAGGTTTTGTGTATTACCGTCGAGCACCACATCTTACGTCTGCGTCTTGAAGTCCCGCAGCGGGTGAATCGAGGCGTGTCCTACCCCTAATGGCTTTGCCACCTCCCCACCGACAAAGTAGTACTCGCCACGGTAGGTAAGCAGTGATATCTGGCAGTCCAGCAGGCTGAGGTCAATCTTCTGCCCACGGCCGGTTTTTTCCCGGTGGTACAGTGCGGCCATTATCCCGTTTGCCGCGAATAAGCCACCGGCAAAATCGCCCATTGGTGTCCCCATCTTCACTGGTTTGCCTCCTGCCTCACCGGTATAGCTCATAATACCTCCCCGGGCTTGAATGATGAGGTCAAAGGCGGGGCGGTCTTTAAAGGGGCCGGTCTCTCCGTAGCCGGTGACGGAACAGCAGATTATCCTGGGGTTTATCTTTTTCAGGGTCTCGTAGTCAATTCCCAGTCTTTCCACAACCCCGGGACGGTAATTGTTAATCACTACGTCGGCATCCTGAGCCAGCCGGTAGAAGATTTCCTTCCCCCCGGCGCTTTGTAGATTGAGTACCATGCTTTTCTTATTGCGGTTGATGGCAATAAAGTAGGCGCTTTCCCCTTCGACGAAGTGGGGAGGCAGACCGCGGGCGGCATCACCGGTGCCGGGTCTTTCGATTTTAATTATCTCGGCCCCCAGGTCTCCCAGTATCATGGTACAGTAAGGCCCCGATAAGACGGAGGTAAGGTCGAGTATCCTGACGTTCGCTAGCGGTAGGGTCATTCAATATTCCTCGTAAGAGTTGACATAATATATTCCAATGATTCGAGAATAAGTAACGGGCGCGGGTAATAAAGTAAGGTCTTTGCCGTTACGGTAAGGCCCGTTGATTTTATCTAGGAATCCAGGCTGACCAGCCCCTTGCGCATGGCATATTTAATCAGTCCGGTGCGGTTATGTATATCCAGCTTCTCCATTATTTTAGTCCGGTGCCCCAGTACCGTCTTCAAGCTGATGAAGAGCCTGTCGGCGATTTCCCGGCTGGTGTGGCTCTCAGCGATTAGCTTCAGTATTTCTCTCTCCCGGGCGGTCAATTGGTCATAGGGTTCTTCTTCGACCTGGCGCAGGTAGTCTTCAATTAAAACCGCCGCCGCTGACGGGTAGAGGAAGGAATCCCCTTTGTGCACGGTGCGGACAGCGG
The DNA here is from genome assembly GCA_030698765.1 of Dehalococcoidales bacterium. NCBI lineage: Bacteria > Bacillati > Chloroflexota > Dehalococcoidia > Dehalococcoidales > Dehalococcoidales bacterium. The sequence continues at coordinate 6,794 of JAUYMF010000134.1, read as the reverse complement.
TGACCAGTTCTGAGCCGAGAGCCTTCTTGGGCACATAACCATCGGCCCCTGCCTTTATAGCTGATAATATGTATTCTTTGTTATCGTGCTGGGTCAGGACTAGGACTTTCACCGTCGGGTTTTTCTTTCTGATACGGCGGGTGGCTTCCAGTCCATCCATACCGGGCATGGCGATGTCCATAATCACCACGTCCGGCATCATTTCGATGGCTTTATCAAAAGCCTCCTTGCCTTCAGAGGCTTCTCCCACTATCTCAATGTCCTCATGTAGGCCGAGCAAAGCGCGGATGCCTTCACGCATCAGGGCGTGGTCATCCACGACCAGTATCTTTATTTTCTCCACCGACAACCTCCTGTTTTAGCGGTATTTCAATATCAATAACGGTGCCGCCATCGCCAGGACGTGAATAAATATTCAACATCCCATTCATAAGTTCTACCCGTTCTTTCATTCCCAGTAGTCCTAATCCCCGTGGTCTTTCTTTTGAATTTATCGCCTCCTCCACGTCAAAACCGGTCCCGTCATCCTGAATGCGCACTTTAACCGAGTTTTTCCTGAAATGCAGGTCTAAGCTGACATTCCGGGCATGAGCGTGCCGGGTAATGTTGCTGAACGCTTCCTTGGTGATTCGGAAGAGGGTTGTTTCCAGTTGCGGGGGTAATCTCCGCTCTTTACCAGTTGCCTTGAAATCAACCTTGATGCCGGCTGTTTCCAGGTTGACTTCGGCCAGCCATCGTACCGCCGGACCCAACCCCAAATCATCAAGTAACGAGGGACGAAGTTCATAAATTATTTTATGTATTTCATCCAGGATGCTGATGGATATCATCTGCGCTTCTTTTAACCTGGCTCTGACTTTGTCGGCGTCACCGGGTAACATGCCTAAAGCCGCTTCCAGGTTGGCATTCAGGCTGGCCAGGGCCTGGCTGGTCTCATCGTGCAGTTCACGGGCGATTCTTCTCCGTTCTTCTTCCTGGATGGAGAATATCTCTCGCAATAGCTCACTGCGAAACTCATCTTTTAGCTGTATGTCCCTGAGTAAAGGCATCCCTTGGTAAAATTCCCGACCCTCTATTTCTTTTCAGCTAGTTTTCTTAGCGATTCGATGTCACGCTGTATCTTTTGCTGTCGATTTAACAGTAGCAGGATGTAACCGAAGACAACTGCCCAGACCAAGCCGAAGGCTGCTAATAAGTACCCTGCATTTTCCATTTTATGGTATCTCCTTGATTAAAATCAAATTATAAGCTTAACCGGGTAATTTTTTCAATCTCTCAATTTCTATCTCATCGTTCCTGGTGGAGACTCGCTGGATAAGCAGTAGAGAAAACAAGGCGGTGAAGGCAATGATACTGACCAGAAGCGTTACCATCATTGCCGGGGCTACCCCGCCCTGGAAGATCATTGGCCCGGGGTGCATCCCCCGCCAGAGGGTGGTGGCCAGGGCGATGATGGGCAAGTCCACGAAACCGATGATGCCCACGACAGCAGCAAAAGTAGCGCCCCGTGATTCATCAACAGCAAAAGAGCGTACCATGAGGTAGGCGATGTAGATGAACCACAGAACGAGAGTAGCCGTTAAACGGGGCTCCGCCCAGGTCCACCATACCCCCCAGACGGGCTTTGCCCAGATAGAGCCGGTGATTAGAGCCAGCGAGGTAAAGACCAGTCCCACCTCCGCGGAGGAGTGGGCCAGGGTGTCCCATTTACGGCTCTTCTTAACCAGATAGAGGATACTGCCGATGAAGACAATGGTGAAGGCAAGCAGAGCCAGCCAGCCTACCGGGACCATGAGGTAGAAGATTCTTTGGATGATTCCCATCTCTCTCTCTGTGGGGACATAGATGAAGACGAGATACAGGGAGACCATCATCAGCGCCAGGCTCAACCAGAGCAGGACTCTTCTTTTCATTGTTCTCCTCTCCTTCTTTTAAGCTCTCTTTTCATTCTTCAATAATGAAGGCTAAGACTAAATAGGAGACTACCAGGAAGATAGCATCAAAAGCTCCTATTATCTGAAGCCAGGGGGCCAGGCTGCTCCAGGGTTTGCCGGCTAGCGCTAGCCCGGAAGCTTCAACGGCACTGATAATCACCGGGACAATGATAGGTAAGAAAAGGATGGGCAGCACCATCTCCCTTGCCTTCGTGTTAACGGCTAAAGCTGAAAAAAGGGTACCAACGGCTACAAATCCCACTGTGGTCAGAAAAGTGATCGCAATAATCTGGGGTGATAAGACCGCCAGATTGAAAAAGAAAGAAAAGATAGGCAGCGCTATCGCTTCTATAATAAGCATAAAGACTAAACTGGCCAGCATCTTGCCGGTATAAATAACCTCCCGGCTTACCGGACAGATCATCAGTCCGGCAAGGCAGTCCTGCTCTTTTTCCATGATGAAGGAGCGGTTAAGGCTGAGCACACCGGCAAAGGCAAAGGTTACCCACAGGATACCCGGAGCTACCAGCTCTATCATCTGCTGGCTGGCGCTGAAGGCAAAATTGAAGATGACTATTACCAGCAGGGTAAAGACCATTACGGAAAAGATGATTTCTCTGGTCCTAATTTCGGAGAGAGCATCCTTCCAGGTGATAGTGATAACTTTAGCCCAGAATCTCATGCTTCAATCTTTGTGTAGCGCCCGTAGATTTCCTTTAGCGCTGCCAGGTCCAGGGTTTGCCTTGACGCTTCATAGGCAATCTTTCCCTGGGATAGTATCATCAGATGCTCACCCAGTTCCAGCCCGCGTTCCAGGTCATGAGTGGTCAGGATAATGGTGCGTTTTTCTTCACCCTCTGTTTTTAGCGTATCCCAGAGTGTGGAGGAGGTGTGCTGGTCCAGGCCGGATTCCGGTTCGTCGAGGAGCATTATCGCCGGTTTGTGCAGCAGGGCACGGGCGATGGATAGCCTTTGCTGCATCCCCCGGGAGAGGGTGCTTACCCGGTCATACAGGCGAGAGGTCATGCCGACCATCTCTACTACTTCACGGATGCGTTCCTGACGTCCGGGTACATCGTACATGCGACTGTAGAAATCAAGGTTCTCGTAAGCCGTCAGGTTTCCGTATAGAAAAGTCTGGTGGGCGACTATGCCGATATGCTGTCTTATCCGCTCAGCGTCGTCCTTAAGGTTGAGCCCATCCATTATAATTGTGCCTGAAGTAGGCTTCATAATGGTGGATAAAATCTTGATTAAGGTGGTCTTCCCGGCGCCGTTATGACCGAAAATGACGACCGATTCCCCTCGTGCTACTTTGAGGTCGACCCCATCTAGGGCGGCTTTGCTGCCGAAAGACTTGGTAATTCCCTGGACTTCAATTGCCCAACCCTGATGGTGGAACCGGTTGCTCTCATTATCTGTGGCCAATGTTCCCTTCTGGTCTTCGCAGTAGTTTAACCAGTTGTGACTTTCTCTCCGCTCTCAGTTTGCGATAGGCGGCCTCATTGATTTTACCGCTATCAAAATCGTCATCGAGGCGGGCAAGCTCACCGAGCAGTCTTTCTCTTCTCTGTTCCAGGGTATCTCCGGCCGGTACCGGCTGGAGCTGTCTCTTCTTGAGAAGCCGGCTGAGGCTGAAACCGCCGGTAAGTACTACCAGTGTCAGGATTATCCACAGGGCGGCTTGTTGATTACCTGGTTGGGGGAGACCGGTAATCTGGGCAACCAGCGTCTCCCCTCTGGAGAAGTCACTTCCGGAGAAGTGGCTGAAGATTGTGCCATTGATATCCAGCGGCTCACCGGCTATCAGCCGGTCGCTGTTTACTTTAGCCCCTCCACCCTGGACCAGCAGGTTGTAGTTGCCGAGCGGGTAATGAATAGTCTGGGACAAGTTGAATGCCCCGGATTTGTTCTTAACCAGATAGGAAAAGATAATCTCTCTGTTCCCCGGCATGACGGGCATACTATCAATAAAGCCACCTGCGGTGGGGTAGATACAGCATTCCATTAGCCCGTATTCCGGATATAGGTCTTCGGCTCCACCGGGTAAGGAAAAGTCGAGGCTTTCCCATGTCCCGGGATTATCAGCCAGTTCTTTGGTGCCGATATAGGTGCGGTCAGTATCATTGGTAAAGTAGTAGTATTCCATTATGCGCAGGGCGCCTTCTTCGGGGTAGATAATAGCGTGCGCCATGGATATTTTAACCACACTATCATCGGTGGTGGATTCATATACAGTGAACTCGACTGACTTCTCCAGGACGCCGTCATCAAAGTTGAGCCATTCACCGGGGTATTCCGCTTCCTGGTATTTGGTGTTTATCTGGTAAGTATAGCCGGGTTCGGTGGAAAGCCCATCAAACGTGAAGCGCCCCTCGGCGTCAGTCTGAGTGGTGATTGAATCCGCCTCGGCATTATTGAGATTAATCTTCAGGGTGACGTCTTGTCCGGCAACGATACCGGCGCCTTCGGTGCCGTTTATCATCTGGCCGTTAATTATACCGTCGCCCGGTTCGGCAGCTAATACCGGGCTGCTCAGTCCCAGAATGAATATCGTTAGCAGTAAAGCAATACGCTTGATCAATTTTGGTCTCCTCGCTTCAGGCTGGCACCGCAATGAGCGCAAAACCGGTCGTCTGCTTCATGCTCAGCCCCGCATTGAGGGCAAAAACGGCGTTTTTGCTGGCGGAGTTTGGCGACGTTCTGTTCTATCTCCGCCTCGGCTGGCTTCTCTTTGCCTGCTTTCATAACAGGCTGAGTACGAGGCGGGGCTTTGCTCTGTCGAAGTTTCCTTACCTGCTTTTCTATCTCATCCTCTTCTTCATCGACTGCTTCTGAACCATCAATATCTTTGAGGATGGAAACCGCTTTTTCCTTGTATTTTGTTTCCAGGTCATGGTAGTCCTCTTCGGTAAGGATACCAGACCGGTAGTCAAATTCCAGCTCCTTGAGCATGGAATAGGTGGTATCCCGTCTGGACTGTAGTTCCAGCAGGTTTTCATCATCGGCAGAATCTGCCAGCCGCGGCTTCTGCTTGAGCAACGGATAAGCAATAAAGGCAAAGCTTATTACGGTGAGTAGCATACCGACGAAAATGGTCACCGGAAACTCCTCTCGGTAAACTCAGCCAGTTCCTGCTCAAGCTGGTTGTAGTATTTATCGTTCTGCTCATTACTGGTAACGGGGGTGGCCTGAGGAAGTTTGCCCTGACCTACCCACTTCTTCAGGGCGATAAAGATCACCCCGCCACCGGCTATGATAGCGGCAAAGGGGGTAATCCAGGCCATCAGGTTAAAGCCGCGTTTGGGGGGTGATGCCAGTACCTGTTCCCCGTAGCGGGTGACGAAGAACCGGGTAATCTCTGGCTCTGTCTGCCCCTGGTCTACCATCTGCTGGAGCAAAGCATTCATTTCAGCTCGTGAGCCGCATTCAATGTGGTTGCAGCTGGGCAGAACCGAGTTGCAGCCGCACTGGCAGACAAACTGTTTGGCAAGGTCAGTAACCGTGGCAGCGCTGACCACGGTCGGGATGAGAAAGAGCAGGACAAGAATAAGAGCCATTACCAGCTTTATCTTGAAATTATTCATCGCTATCTCCTTTTGACTGGCTTGCTTTGAGTCGGTATTCTCCTTGACTCAGGCCAGAAAGCAATCAGTCCCCCCAGGACAAAAATTCCTCCGCCAATCCATATCCAGTTGATCAGAGGATTGACAAAGACTTTGAAAGAGGCGGTCTCATCTGGGTCCGAGCCGAGCAGAATGACATAGAGGTCCTCCTTCAGTGTGCTGCGGATGGCTACTTCACTCACCGCCTGGTCATAGTTACGGTGAAAGTATTTTTCCGGTATCAGAGTGCCCAGTAGTTCTCCGGAGTTAGTGACGGAAATGGTGGTTGTCTCTACGTCTTTGCTCTCAGTAGTATAGTAACCAAAGTTTTCATAGGTGAGGGTGTAGTTCTTGATTGTCATTGATTCTCCCGGTTTGAGCAGGGCGTCCTGTTCAACATCAAATAGGGAAGAACCGGTTATCCCGATAGCCATGATGACGATGGCGATGTGGACAATGTAACCGCCATAGCGCGGCCGGTTGGTCATGATCAGGTTCCAGAAAGCTATCGGGTAATTTTCGCCGCGCATATGATGGCGGGCCCTGCTCCCGCGAAACCACTCATAAAAGATGGTAAACAGGACAAAAGCACATATCGGGAAGGCGATGAGGGCAGCCCATTCCCTCATTCCCGCTATGAAGAGGACGATACCCAAGGTGACGGCTGTCAGGGAAGGCCAGAGGAAATGGCGTGTCAGGTTCCTTAATGAAGCCCGCCGCCAGCCGATGAGGGTGCAGATACCGGCCAGAAGGACAATAGCCATGAAGATGGGCGCGTTTACCTGGTTGAAAAAGGGCGGGCCAACTGTAATCTTGACGCCGCGTACCGCTTCAGAGATAACGGGGAATATGGTTCCCACAAAGATAGCAAAAGCGGCGCCGACAAGGAGGAGATTATTAAGCAGGAAAGTGCTCTCCCTGGAAACAAGAGATTCCATCTCCGTCTCACCGGTCAGTTCCTCACTCCGGTAGTAGAGCAATCCCAGGGAACCAAAAAGGATGACGCCGATAAAGGCCAGGAAGAACGGGCCCATAGCGGAGTCGGAAAAGGTATGGACGGAAGACAGCACGCCGCTCCGTGTCAGGAAAGTACCGAATATTGACAAGGCGAAGGTCAGGATAATCAGTACCATATTCCAGATTTTGAGTATCCCTCTTCTTCTCTGCATCATGATGGAATGCAGGAAAGCAGTGGCTACCAGCCAGGGCATCAGGCCGGCGCTCTCCACCGGGTCCCATGCCCAGTAGCCTCCCC
>JAUYMF010000133.1 GCA_030698765.1 Dehalococcoidales bacterium | reverse complement strand
AGGGTGCCAGTGTACCGTCCCGACGCTTGGCGGTCATCTCCCCTGACCAACCTTTTCCGCTTCTCAGCTGTTCTCCAATTGCGTGCGCTTCCGGGGTGAGCTCTTCAGGGACTAACAAGTCTATGGCCATTTGTCTAATTGCGTCATCCGGCTGCCAGCCGAGCAGCCTTACCGCCCCTCTCCCCCAGAAGATAATCCTCCCCTCGACATCAGTGGTGATAATGACATCCTCGATGGCGTCCAGCAGGTGGGACTGAAAAGCTATCCGTTCCTCCGTCCTCTTCCGCGCGGTGACGTTCCGGGCGATGTGTATCGAGCTGGTTATCTCACCGCTGGCGCTGACGATGGGCGCCGTGGCAATATCAAAATAAGCGTCCAGGCGCGGCTCGAAAACCTCTTCGCTCATCAGCTGCCCGGTCTGCATGGTCTGCCGGTGCAGACAGGCCAGTATCGGCTCGTTGCTCTCATGGAACACCTCGTAGCATTTCTTGCCGACAAGCTGCTCCGCGGTCATGCCAAACATCCTGGTGAAAGCCCTGTTCACCTTCAGGATATTGTACTCTTTGTCATGAATGGAAATCAGGTCCGGGATGGCGTCAAAGGTCTCCTGCCACTGCTGTGCCGCCTGTGCTAACGCCTCTTCCGCTTTCTTGCGCTTGGTGATGTCAAGCCCGTATATATTCACATACCCGGAAGCTGTTACCGGAACAAATTGCAGTGTGAACCTGCGTTCCCCGGCCTCTATTTCGATCGACCAGGACGTGTCGCTGTCCAGAACCGCGGCAACTATTTCCCGGTACCGCTCAGGCAGAAGCTGCCCCGGCTGGCAACTGAAAGAATCCAGTATAGACGAACAGGCAGCATTGGCATACAGAACGGCGCCATCCCGGCTAACCCTCAGCACCGGATTCGGATTTTCCTGCGGAAACCGGGCTAACTCTTCCAGTTCCCGGTTGGCCCGGGCAAGCTCGTCTACGGCCTGCCTCTGCTTATCTATGTCCAGGAAGCTCATTACCAGTCCGCCGCCGACGTTCTGCGCCGTGAGGTAGGGCAATATTCTCATCATGTACCAGCGCCCGTCCCGGCGCCGGACCTCTATCTCCTTGGGCTGGAGCGTCCGCAGTACCTCACGGGCGTCATCAATCAGATTAGCGTAGTCCAGGCGTGAAGTTATCTCCTCAAGAGGACGGGCGATATCAATGTCCCTGATGCTGAATACGTCGGTTGATGCCGGCGTGTAGCTCCTGATATTGAGTTCCTCATCCAGGAAGATGATGGCAATATCCGTCCGGTTGAGGTAGTTCTTCAGGTCATCGTTGGCCCTGGTGAGCATATCGGTCTTGGATGTAAGCTCGGCGTTGACGGTCATCATCTCTTCGTTGAGCGATTGCAGCTCTTCCCGTGAGGTCAAAGGAAGCTTACTTTCGGACTCCGGTTCATCCCGCTTACCGCTTTGCTTTTTCCTCGTCGCCATATGGCGTCTCCTTAATTCCAGCCCGTTTAACAGGGGGCTGGAAAACCAATCCCCCTCTACAAAGGGAGAGGAAAACTCCGAGTTCCTTTTTTATCAACCTGCCAGGAATCCACTCCGCCAGACAAATATAGAGAAGATATATGTATTTTAGCACAACCCTTCCCGTAATTTGAAGGTTCTATTTTCTATGGCGGCACTGGCTGATACTATCATTTCAAGCGAAGCGATATCCCAATTCGTCATCGTTATGCAAGTAGACATCCCATATTGTCCTTCTGAGCGCAGCGAAGAATCCGGGTGAGGGGTTGTATCTATCTGCCTTGCTACCCCTCCCCGACCCCGTATCAAATACAGGGCTTCGGTCGTTTCACTCCCTCAGAATGATATTTCCAGACCCCTCTCCATACAAACCAGGCTGGTGGATTGCCCGTTCAAGCCGGGCAATGACAAACCCTTGTTAAACACCCTCTCAACCACCGGTTTGACTTTACCACGCCACAATCTTTATACTTTTAAAATAGTCCGCGCTGAAACCGCTGGCGGTACGCCAGCACCTGAACTCATTTCCGCAAGGGCGCGCCCAAAATCAGAAGAAGAGGTGAAATCTAATGGCTAATAATACACCGGGTGGGTATGCAGGGAAAATCCTGAGGGTAAACCTGTCCAACAAAAGCATAGCCGCGGAGGCAATTGACGAGGCGTTCTGCCGGAAACATATCGGCGGCGCCGGTTTTATTGCCCACTTCCTGCTGAATGAGTTAGCGGCGGGGATTGACCCCTTAAGCCCGGAAAACAAGCTGATCTTCGCCCTGGGGCCGGTAACGGGAACCCCGCTCTCAGGCAGCGGCCGCCACTGCATCGGCGCCAAGTCACCCCTGACCGGCGGTTTCGCCAAATCAGAGGTTGGCGGCTACTGGGGCGCCGAGCTTAAACATGCCGGCTACGATGCCGTAATTATTGAGGGTAAAGCTGAGAAGCCGGTTTACCTCTGGATTCATGACGGTGAAGCCAGTTTGAAGGACGCCGCTCACCTCTGGGGAAAGAACACCAAGGAAGTCCAGCAGACCCTCAGGAGCGAGCTGGGAGACCACCTTATACGGGTAGCCTCGATAGGTCCCGCCGGAGAAAACATGGTACGCTACGCCTGCATCATCAATGACCTCCACGATGCCGCGGGCAGAGGCGGCGTGGGTGCGGTGATGGGTTCCAAGAACCTCAAGGCAGTTGCCGTCAGGGGCCACCAGATGCCAGCGCTGGCTGACCCCGCGTACCTGAAGGAAATGAGGGGGTGGCTCCTGGAAAACAAGGAGCTGTGGGCGTCTTTCCACGAAGTGGGTACCGGCGCCGGTATGAACAGCGGTGAAGCTACCGGCAACCTGCCGGTGCGCAATTTCCGCGATGGCACGTTCCCCGAAGTAAACAGGATAAGCGGAGAAACTCTAAGAGATACCTACAGGATCAGGATGGAATCCTGCTACGCCTGCACCGTACGCTGCAAAAAAGTGGTCGAGATTAAGGAAGAACCCCACCCGGTAGACCCGGCTTACGGCGGGCCTGAATATGAGACATTAGCCTCATTAGGCTCCAACTGCGGCATCAGCGACCTGAAAGCAATCGTCAAAGGAAACGAGCTCTGCAATGCCTATTCGCTGGATACCATCTCCACCGGGGTTACCATTTCTTACGCCATGGAATGCTTTGAAAACGGGCTGCTGAGCATTGAAGATACCAATGGCATTGACCTCAGATTTGGTAATGCCGAAGCCATGCTTAAGATTATTGACCTGGTTGCCAGGCGGGAGGGCATCGGCAACCTGCTGGCTGAAGGCTCAGCGCGGGCGGCCAGAAAAATCGGCGGCTCTGCGGATTTTGCCATGCAGGTAAAAGGGCTGGAAATTCCGATGCATGAACCCAGAATAAAGGCATCCCTGGGCCTGGGCTACGAGGTCAACCCGCACGGGGCTGACCACTGCGCCAATGTGCATGATACCATGTTCAGCGCACCGGGACGGACACTGGACAGGGTCAAAGCCCTGGGAGTGACTGAACCCCTACCCGCTGATGAGCTGGGAGCGCGTAAAGCGGACATGTTCCAGAAAGTATATCTGTTCCGTGTTACCCTGGACCATCTGCTGATTTGCATGTTCGTACCTTACTATTCAGAGCAGGTCAATAATATCCTGGGCGCAGTTACCGGCTGGAAGATGAGCATCCGTGAGATGCAGCAGGTCTCCGAGAGAACGCTGACGATGGCACGCCTGTTCAATATCAGGGAAGGCTTCACTGCCGCCGACGATAAGCTGCCCAAACGTTTCTTCCAGCCGAAAACTGACGGAGTCCTGGCCACCAAGTTCTATGACCAGGCGCAACTGGAGGAGACCAAAAGCCTTTACTACAGGTCAATGGGCTGGGATACCAGCACCGGAATACCGACCCCGCAAAAACTGGCGGAACTGGGCATCAAATAATCAGACTGTACCTGGCTGAAGACCGGGGCCAAAACCGGCTTATTACCGTAGCTGGTGAGGTTCCCTGCGGTGATTAATGTCCCGTGACATGTCCAGACCGTTACATGTTTATACCAAAGCTACCGGCTTTTCCTGTCTGATTAAAGCCACCGCCATGACAGCTACCAGCAAGGTCAACGCTCCGATTAAGAAAGCCAGAAAATAATTATTGCTGATGTCATAGACCAGCCCGCCGATAACGGGGCCGATGGCCGCCCCCAGCCCGTAGCCAACCTCCAGCGCTCCCATTATCACGCCAATCCTGTTCAAGCCAAAAGTATCCCCGATTAACGCCGCCATACTGGGACCGACACCTCCATAGGCAAAACCAAAAATCAGGGCAAACAGATAGAGCATCCACAGTTCCCGCACCCAGATTAACCATACCATCGCCAGAGCCTGTGACAGCAAACAGATAATGGTGGTTCTATTTCTACCAATCTTATCCGAAACAGCGCCCATCAGCACCCGGCCTCCGATGTTGGCGCCACCAATCACACTGAGCACCGCTGCCGCCTCTACGGCGGAAAAGCCGATATCGGTAGCATGAGGCACAATATGGGTTAAGACCAGAAATATGGCTGAGGCAAAAAATACCCATGTTATCACAATCAGCCAGAAGCTCCTCGTCTTTAATGCCTGTGGTAAAGAAAGGCCGACCGGCGGGGGATTATTATTGGTTACCGCTACTGGCGGCAGACCGGTATCTGGGAAGGCTGATTTTATCCCGTCAGGCAGGACCCCGATTTCCTGCGGACTATTTCTCAATAGCTGAGAGAGAGGGATCACTATCAGCCAGGCCATCAGCCCCAGGACAATAAACGCCCCTCGCCAGCCGAGACTGTCAACCAGGTAGGTAGCCAGCGGCGCCATCACCACCATACCCAGCCCTCCCCCCGAGCTGGTGATGCCCAGCGCCAGCCCCCGTTTCTTATCGAACCACTTTAAGGTTGTTGACATGGTCACGACGTATGCGGCGCTGCTGCCCATCGCCAGCAACAAGCTGTAAGTGACAAACAGCAGCCAGGCAGAATGAGCCTGACTGGTCAGTAACAGGCTCAAACCGGCAAACAGTCCCATCACCGAGAGAATAATCCGGGGCCCGTATCTATCCAATGCCCAGCCGCTCAGAAGAGCAAATGCCGAACCAAAGACCATGTAAACGGAGAAAATGGCTGAGGTCGCGGCACGGGTCAGAAGGAACTCACTCTCGATGGACTTAAAAAAGACCCCGAAGGAAAAACGTATCCCCCAGAGGGTAGCGCCGGCAAGGAAAAAAGCGGCCACTATAACCCAGCCGTAAAATAGCCTGTCTTTAAGACCGGAAAACACTGGTAAGAATCCATCCTGACGGCGGGAACGAAATTAAGAACAAAGCGCGCGCGTTACGCCGGTTATCCCGTCACCTGACTATAAACCATAACAGCCCTGCAAGCCGCGAACGCGTTTCCGCGGGCAGCTTATTCCTGAACCACGTCTCTAAGCACTACTTTGACATACGCTTCGCTAAATAGCTATAATCAAAAGGCTGTACTGGGGAATCGTCTAGTGGTAGGACAGCGGACTCTGAATCCGTCAACGAAGGTTCGAATCCTTCTTCCCCAGCCACTAAAGACTCATATCGAACCAACGAACTACCCGCTCCGTCTGATCCGAAAGACTCTTTCCCAGTATTACAGAACATAGCGAAAGGTGGGTTTAGTTCGTAACTTAAGATCTTACCCTTTTGCACATTGATGCCTTTAAACAACGTCTCGACCAATAATCTGCGTTCTTCAAAATTACCTTTTTCGAATAACCAGCCTAGATTACAGGCTATATCAAGCGCTAACTCAAAATCAGCAGCGAATAAAGTTTGATGCCTGGTAATGAACTCTATACGTGACTTAAGTGTTGCTTCCTCGCTTTCCACCTCATCACGAAGTTCTTTGAATTCATCCCAACCAATTATCTGTTCCGCCGCCATGCGATTGACATTTTTCCTCTTGGTTAGCAGAAAATCCAGCCTCTGACGAGCACGACTTAGTTCTGAATCTTGGTCAGTACTACCCATTTCTGCAAGCCACTCCTGCAAAGCCGTTTGGATCTGAGGCCTGC
>JAUYMF010000132.1 GCA_030698765.1 Dehalococcoidales bacterium | reverse complement strand
GCCATGGTTACATCTATTGCCGGGCTGAGTACCCGCTGGCTATCGAGCGTCTGAACATTGCGCTGGACCAGATGAGAGAGTGCGGCTTACTGGGGGACAACATCCTTGGTTCCGGCTTCAATTTTGAGATAACTATCAAGGAAGGGGCTGGCGCTTTCGTCTGCGGTGAAGAGACCGCCCTGATGGCATCTATTGAGGGCAAGAGGGGTATGCCCCGGCCCCGGCCTCCTTTCCCCGCCGTCTCCGGTTTGTGGGGCAAGCCGACTAATATTAACAACGTGGGGACATGGGCGGATGTTGCCGCCATATTGCAGAAAGGGGCCGAGTGGTACGCCGGCTTTGGCACCGAAAAGAGCAAGGGTACCAAGACCTTTTCCCTGGCCGGTAAAGTGGTGAGGACGGGGTTGATTGAGGTGCCGCTGGGTATTCCTCTGAGCGAAATTATTTACAACATCGGCGGGGGAATTGTTAACAATAAGCAATTTAAGGCGGTGCAGACCGGGGGTCCCTCCGGCGGGTGCCTGCCCGCCAGCCTGCTGGATATCCCGGTGGATTATGAATCCCTGGCCCAGGCTGGCTCCATCGTTGGCTCAGGGGGGATGGTGGTGGCTGATGAGGATACCTGCATGGTTGATATGGTGCGTTTCTTCCTGGCTTTCGTCCAGGATGAGTCCTGTGGTAAGTGTGTCCCCTGCCGGGTTGGCACCCGGCAGATGCTCAATATGCTGGAGCGTATCACCCGCGGCGAGGGTAAGGCGGGCGATATCGAGCGCCTTGAGCAGCTTGCCCAGCTCATCAAGGGTACAGCCCTGTGCGGCCTGGGGCAGACGGCGCCCAATCCGATACTGACGACACTGCGTTACTTCCGTAAAGAGTTTGAGGAACATGTTGAGAAAGGCTACTGCCGTGCTGGAGTCTGCAAGCGACTGGTCAAATCTCCCTGTCAGAATGCCTGCCCGGCCGGTATTGATGTTCCCCGTTATGTGCGGGCAATCGGTCAGGGCAAATATGGAGAGGCGGTAGCGGTAATCCGTGAGAAGATTCCCTTCCCGTCGGTGTGCGGCTATGTCTGCGTGCATTTCTGCGAAGCCAAGTGCCGCCGCGGTCAGCTTGAAGAGGCGATAGCCATCAAGGAACTGAAGCGTTTCGCCGCTGACCATGATACCGGACTATGGAAAAAGAATTCCAGGAAAGCCGAGCCAACCGGCAAGCGGGTGGCGGTTGTCGGCTCCGGCCCCGCCGGTCTGACGGCGGCATATTATCTGGCCATTCTGGGGCACCAGGTGACCGTGTTTGAGTCCCTGCCGGTAACGGGCGGTATGATGCGGGTAGGTATACCTTCGTACCGGCTGCCGGAAGCGGTGCTTGATGCCGAGATAAAAGAGATTGAGAATCTGGGCGTGGAGATTAAGACCAACAGTCCCGTCGAGTCGCTTGATGGTTTGTTCGGGCAGGGCTATCAGTCTGTCTTTGTCAGCGTCGGCGCCCACCGCGGTACCGCCATGGGTATCGAGGGGGAGAATACTCCCGGTGTGGTTGACGGCGTCGATTTTCTCCGGGAGGTCAACCTGGGGAAGAAGGTGGATGTCGGGGACAGGGTGCTGGTGGTGGGGGGAGGTAATGTGGCTATTGATGCGGCGCGGACGGCATTACGCCTGGGCGCTAAAGAGGTAAATATTGTTTACCGCCGGACCCGTCTCGAGATGCCGGCCAGTGCGGAAGAGATTGAAGAGGCGCTTGAGGAGGGGGTAAAGATGCAATACCTGGCGGCGCCCACCCGGGTAATGAAAGGGGAAGGGCGCCTGAAGGTGGAGCTTATCCGCATGGAGCTGGGTAAGGTGGATGCCAGCGGCCGGGCCAGACCGGTGCCGGTTGAGGGCAGCCAGTTTACCGAAGAGTACACGCTGATGATAAAAGCTACCGGGCAGGAATCCGTGGTGCCGGACAAATACGGGTTGGAGGTGGAGAGGGGTGGCAGAATTAAAGTAGACCCGGAAACAATGCTTACTACCAGGGAAGGAGTCTATGCCGGTGGTGACACCGTGAGCGGGCCGGCATCAGTGATAGAAGCTATCGCCGCAGGACGGCAGGCGGCTGTATCCATTGACCGCTACCTTGGTGGTGAGGGTATTATTGATGAGGTGCTGGCGCCGCCTGAGGGTGAGATAGCGCCGGTGGATACGGATGAAGTTGAAGGGGAGAAGTACCGTCCGCCGATGGAGATGCTGCCTCTTGATGAGCGACTCAAGAGTTTTGCTCAGGTAGTCCTCGGCTTTGATAATGAAAGGGCTACCGAGGAGACAAAACGCTGCCTCCGGTGTGATCTGGAGGAACGTTGAGGGCTGCCGGACTGAGGCAATCTAATCTTCCGTGGAGATAGGTGAATATGGCCAATATTAATTTAACTATTGACGAAAAACCGGTTGAAGCCAGTACCGGGATGACGGTACTGGAAGTGATAAAGAAAGCCGGTATCTACGTACCGACACTGTGTTACCATCCCTCCCTGTCTCCTTACGGCGGTTGCCGGTTATGCGTGGTGGAGATTGAGAATATGCGGGGTTTCCCCACCTCATGCACCACACCCGTGGCTGACGGCATGGTGATAAGGACCAAGACGCCCCAGCTCCAGGACTTCCGGCGCGGCGTTCTGGAACTCATTCTCACCGAGCACCCTCATACCTGCCTCCTCTGCGAACGCCGGGACAAACCGGGCGGGCAGTGCCAGGCGTTTGATATCTGTTTGCGCAGCTTTACGGTGACGGAGCGCTGCGTGCTTTGTCCCAAGAACCGGCGCTGCGAGCTACAGGAAGTGGCTGAGTACATCGAGATAAAAGAGGTAACCTTACCCTACACCTATAAGAATGAACCATCGTATACTAACGACCCCTTCTTTGATCGGGATTATAATCTCTGTATCCTTTGCGGGCGGTGCGTACGTGTCTGTCAGGAGGTGAGAGGGGCCGGGGCCATCGCCTTTACCCAGCGGGGCAGCCGGACTCTGGTGGGGACGGCTTTCGGGCGTCCCCTGGAGGAATCGGGGTGTCAGTTCTGCGGAGCGTGTGTTGATGTCTGTCCTACCGGAGCGCTCCTGGAGCGGAGCCGGAAATGGGAAGGTTTGCCTGAGCGTGAAGTGCTGACAACCTGCCCCTACTGCGGGGTCGGCTGCCAGCTTAAGCTGCAAATCAGGGAGGGCAGGATAATTGAAGTACTGCCTCAGATGGAAAATGATGTAAATAGGGGACAGGCTTGCGTGAAGGGTCGCTTCGGCATCCAGGAGTTTGTCCATCACCCGGAACGTCTGACCACTCCCCTGATAAAGCGGGACGGCCAGTTTGTGGAGGCGACCTGGGATGAGGCGCTGGACATGGTAGCTGATAAGCTGAAGAGTTACCAGAAAGGCGAAGTCGCCGTAATTTCATCCGCCAAGACTACCAATGAAGAAAATTATGTTGCCCAGAAATTCGCTCGCGCCGTACTGGGCACTAATGATGTCGACCACTGCGCCCGTCTCTGCCATGCGCCTACCGTGGCCGGTCTGGTGACATCTTTCGGCAGCGGCGCCATGACTAACTCGATACATGATATCGGGGATGCCGGTTGTATCCTGGCGATTGGCACCAACACCACGGCCACCCATCCCGTAATCGGGGTGGAGGTGAAGAGGGCTGTATTCAAGGGTGGCAAGCTGATTGTGGCCAACCCGCGTGAAATCGGGCTGACCCGCTTTGCCGACCTGTGGCTGCGGCAGCGGCCGGGGACTGACGTCGCCCTGCTCATGGGGATGATGCGGGTAATCGTTGACGAAGGACTGGCGGACACAGCCTTTATCGAAGAACGCTGCGAGAACTTTGACGCTTTTAAGGAGTCGCTGAAAGACTTTGCTCTTGATAAGGTCGAGCAGATTACCGGCGTGCCCGCGGAAAAGATAGCGGAAGCCGCCCGGATGTACGCCACCAGCAAGCCGTCGGCCATTCTCTTTGCCATGGGCATCACCCAGCACAGCCACGGCACCGATAACGTGCTGGCAACGGCTAACCTGGCGATGCTCACCGGCAACCTGGGCAAGCTCTCCGCCGGGGTCAACCCCCTGCGCGGCCAGAACAATGTCCAGGGCGCCTGTGACCTTGGCGCTTTACCCAATGTCTATCCCGGCTACCAGTCAGTGGCGGACCCGGCAGTCAAGGAGAAGTTTGAGAAGGCTTGGGACTGTACCCTCGACGCCAGGCCGGGGCTGACCCTCACCGAGATGTTCGGGGCGCCCGGTAAAGAGAAATTAAAGGCAATTTATCTCATCGGGGAGAACCCGGTATTGAGCGATGCCGACGCCAATCACGTTAAAGAAATGTTGAAAGGGCTGGACTTCCTGGTTGTACAGGACATTTTCCTCTCGGAGACGGCGCAACTGGCTGATGTGGTGCTGCCCTCGACCAGTTTTGCCGAGAAGGACGGGACTTTTACCAATACCGAGCGACGGGTGCAGCTGGTGAGAAAAGCGGTTGACCCGGTGGGTGACTCCAGGCCCGACTGGCAGATTACCTGCCAGATAGCGCATAAGATGGGGGCTAAAGGTTTTGATTTTGAAGGGCCGCCCCAGATTATGGAAGAGATTGCCAGCCTCACTCCCAGCTACGGCGGTATTTCCTTCGACCGTATCGAGTCGGGCGGGTTGCAGTGGCCCTGCCCCACCCCGGAACACCCCGGGACTCCTATCCTGCATACGCAGACCTTCACCCGCGGGAAAGGGCATTTTGTGCCTCTGTCATACAAACCGTCCGCGGAACTGCCTGACGCTGAGTATCCTCTGGTGCTGACCACCGAGCGGAGTCTTTACCAGTACCACACCGGCACTATGAGCCGGAAGGTGAAAGGACTCAACCGTATGCGGGGCGAGGAGCTGGTGGAGATAAACCCGGCTGACGCCTCAACGCTGGGCATTGCCGATGGTGATATGGTGAAAGTTACCTCACGCCGGGGAGAAGTTGTATCTAAGGCTAAGGTAACCGGGGCTTCGCCGGTGGGGGTGGTCTCCATGGACTTTCACTTCGGGGAGAGCCCGGCTAATGTATTGACCAATCCCGCCCTCGACCCCGTCTCCAAGATACCCGAATTCAAGGTCTGCGCCGTCAGGGTGGAGAAGAACGGGCACAAGTAAACAGTTAACCTGTTCAAAGTCCGAAAGAGGGGCTTTAGCCCCTCTTTTTGTCTCTTCCCTAGGGCTAGTTTATCTTTGTTAATGAAGCTAGTACCAAGTAACACTTATAGTTACGCTGCCGCCACGGCTCCGGGTGGGCGGAATTATCCCTTACCCCCAGATTGCCACGTCGTCCACCAGAGGCGGACTCCTCGCAATGACAACACGAGTAACGTGCTTTTTATGGGAGAACGATTCGTTTCACTTCTTGAGCGAAAGATAATGCGTTGCACTCTGCTAGTCCTGTGTATGGTTATCTTTGAGGTTGCCGGTCAGGGGCAATGTCCTGTTATGCCCGGAAGCTCTGGATAATGTCGTACCGCCAGGAAACTCCTGGCGGTACGATAACTAACTCAAATTAACTGCCTGGCTATTTGCCTGGCCGGTGTTACTTCATAACACCGGCAGGTATTTCTTAAGCTCGTATTCCGTTACCTGAGTGCGGTACTGGTCCCATTCAATCTTTTTGTTTTTGATGAAAGCGTTAAAGATATGTTCACCCAGGGCTTTGCGTACCAGGTCACTCTTTTCGGTAAGCTGGGTGGCTTCGAGCAGGCTGGCGGGTAGAGTTTCGATTCCCCTTTTCTTTCTCTCCTCTTCGGTCATCTCGTAGACGTTTTCTTCCACGGGGGCCGGCGGCGTATAGTTCTTTTCAATCCCTTCCAGTCCGGCAGCCAGCATCACGCTGAAGGTGAGGTAGGGGTTACAGGCCGGGTCAGGGGAGCGGAACTCGATTCTGGTCGCCTTCTCTCTGCCCGGGCGGTACCCCGGGACCCGAATGAGGTCAGAGCGGTTGCGCCGTGCCCAGGATAGGTAGACCGGCGCTTCATAACCGGGTACCAGCCGTCTGTAGGAATTTATCCACTGATTGGTAACCGCGGTGATTTCCGGGGCGTGCTTGAGCAAACCGGCGATGTAACTCCTGGCTATTTTGGAGAGATGGTACTCATCTTTTTCGTCAAAGAAGGCGTTGCGTTCGCCCTTGAAAAGCGATTGGTGGACATGCATGCCGCTCCCGTTGATACCAAAAATGGGCTTGGGCATGAAGGTGGCGTAGACCCCGTGTGTCAGGGCTATCTGTTTGACCACCAGGCGGTAGGTCATCACATTGTCCGCCATAGTCAGGGCATCAGTGTACCTCATATCAATTTCATGCTGACTGGGGGCAACCTCATGGTGGGAGTATTCCACCCCGATGCCCATCTCTTCCAGGGTGAGGACTGTTTCCCGTCTCAGGTCAGTGGCGACATCCAGGGGGGTCATGTCAAAGTAGCCGCCTTCATCCAGGATCTGCGTCCCTCTGGAATCCTGAAAGTAAAAGTACTCCAGTTCCGGGCCCACATAGAAGGTGTAGCCCAGGTCGGCGGCGCGCTTCAGGTTCTTCTTGAGGATATACCTGGGGTCGCCGTCGAAGGGTTCACCGTCCGGCTTGATAATATCGCAGAACATGCGGGCTACCCCATGTTCTTTGGGCCGCCACGGGAGCAGCTGGAAAGTATCGGGGTCGGGTAGGGCGATCATATCACTCTCATCAATGCGGGCAAACCCTTCAATCGAGGAGCCATCAAAGCCCATCCCCTCCTTTAGAGCGCCTTCCAGTTCCTCAACGGTGATGGCGAAGTTTTTGAGCATTCCCAGGATGTCACAGAACCACAGCCGGATGAACTTGACATCATTATCCTTGACTGTCTTCAGGACATACTCCTTACCTTGCTCCCTGCTCTTCTCGGTCATTCTTACCTCCATTCTGCCGGGGTACGGCATCTACCCTCGTCCCCATATATAGGTTTTATGATACTTCTCTTATGTTTCCGCAATATTACGACGATGTTAAATTTTGGTGTCAGCCCTTTTTGGTGAACCGGTAGCCGATGTTTCTCACCGTCTCAATGAAGGTATGATGCGGGTCCTCAATTTTACTTCTCAGCCTCCTGATGTGGACATCTACCGTTCTATCCCCGCCGAAGTAATCGTATCCCCAGACCCCGGTGAGCAGGGCTTCGCGGGTAAAGACCCGCCCCCGGTGGCGGGCCATAAACTTGAGCAGCTCATATTCCCTGAAGGTCAGCATCACCGGCCTGCCACTGACGGACACCTCGTACCTGTCCAGGTCTATTACCAGGTCATCGCATTTTATCAGTTCCCCGTCTTCATGGTGGGCGGTTATCTTCAAGAGGCGTCTTATTCTTACCAAAAGCTCGGTAACATTATATGGCTCAACGATGAAGTCATCTATGCTTTGCTGGCTATTCATGGCATCGAGCGTATCTCTGGCGACCAGGGCAATGACGGGCAGGTCTTGGCTCTGTTTTACTCTTCGGGAAAGGTCTTCTATTTTCTGATAATCACTGGTTGCCATTAATATGGCGTCCGGGGTCTGCCTGGTGAGCTGTGTAGCCAGCTCCTTCTCCCCGGAGACAACCGGGCAGGAACACCCGTTACGGACCAGGCTGGAAGATAGCCCGGTTACGGCGTCCTTGTTTTCAGCTATTATCAGTAAGTTAAGCAAGGTGCTGCCTTGTTGAATCAGGTTCGGACCGGAATACCCTTTTTTGCCAGGTAGTCTTTTACCGCATCGATGGAGTAAGTCCCGTAGTGGAAAATGCTGGCGGCGAGAACGGCATCGGCCTTACCGTTAACCAGCGCCTGGTAGAGGTCTTCCGGGGAGCCGGCGCCGCCGCTGGCGACGACGGGGACGGTTACTGCCTCGGAGATGGCCCGGAGCAATTCCAGGTCGTAGCCGGCCTTGGTGCCGTCAGCGTCAATGCTGTTGACGACAATCTCACCGGCTCCCATCTCCACAGCCTGGACGGCCCATTCTACGGCGTCGCGGCCGGCAGCCCGCCCGCCATCAGCGCCGGTATGGGTGAATACCCCCCAGTGGGGTGGGGTTACCCCGGGGATTCGCCTGGCGTCCATGCCCAGCACAATGCACTGGCTGCCGAAGCGCTCGGCGCCCCGGGTGATGAAGCTTGGGTCCAGTACCGCCGCCGTGTTTATGGAGACCTTGTCGGCTCCGGCTTCCAGCATCTGGCGGATATCCTCCACCGTGCGTAACCCGCCGCCCACTGTCAACGGGATGAATACTCTGTCCGCGGTACGTTTCACTACTTCCAGCATGATTCCCCGGTCCTCACTGGAAGCGGTGATGTCGTAGAAGACCAGTTCGTCGGCCTTCTGCTCATTGTAGAATGCGGCCAGTTCCACCGGGTCACCGGCATCACGGTGGTCGCGGAACTTCACGCCCTTGACCACCCTGCCTCCCTTGACATCAAGGCAGGGGATGATTCTCTTGGTCAGCATCGGCTATTATCTCTCAACAACGGTTTTTAGCCTCTACCCGATTTGACGGACAGGGCCAGCTTGATAAAGTTGTCGTACATTTTCAGTCCGTAGTCGCCGCTCTTTTCGGGGTGAAACTGGGTGGCGACCAGGTTACCCCGCGCAATTACGCTGCACAGCGTGATGCCGTAATCGGTTTCACCGGCGATCAGTGACCTGTCTTCAGGCTCCACATAGTAGCTGTGGACAAAGTAAAAGTTTGTCCCGTCCGGTATACCTTCGAATACAGGGTGAGCAATCTTCTGCCTTACCTGGTTCCATCCCATGTGCGGTATCTTCAGTCCCGGAGGGAGCTTGCGTACGCGCCCGGGGATGACATCGAGGCATTCATACCAGCCGCCTTCCTCGGTGCCGGTAAGCAAGACTTGCAGTCCAAGGCAAACTCCAAAGAAGGGGCGGCCCACGGCGATAAGCTGGCGTATCGGCTCAACCATACCCAGTCCTTTAAGGTTACGCATGGCATCACCGGCAGCGCCAACGCCGGGCAGGATAACGGCACTGGCATCGGATAGCTCGTCGGGGTTGCTGGTTATTCTGGACCGGTAACCCAGCCTGGTGATAGCATTGGCGACACTGCGCAGATTACCGGCCCCGTAGTCAACGATAGTGATCACCTTATTATCATCCGCCTGGTGTTATGACTCATGGGGTGATACGTCGTGCCCAGGTCACGACTGATATCAGTCTGAACTTCGAGGGAAAGTCTCTTCATCTGAATATTTTAACATAACCCTGCTTAACATGCCAAAGATTTATCCGATCCGAAGAGGTTCTGTTTGCATTTGGTTGGTTTTATTTGTCATTGCGAGGAGCACGTTCTCTTCGCTCAGTGTAAACTCCGCGACGCGGCAATCTGAGAGGTGAGGGGTACCCTTCCCCACACACAGATTGCTTCGCCCTCGGGCTGAACTCGGGCTGAAGCCTTCCGCCTATAGCGGAATGGTCTCGCAATGACACCGCCAACCAAAACCGAATAATACCATCCGAAAAATAGCCTGGTCAGGGTTTACATTATGCCCCGTTTGGTGGTAAATTGTAATGGGAACTTGATTTCAAATCCGGGAGGTCTAGGTGTGAATGAGAGATTGTCACAGATTTTAGCTCCTTACCACGGGCAGAGAGGAGCTACCATTCCCGTTCTGCAGAAAGCGCAAGAAGAGTTAGGCTATCTTTCCGAGGAGACAATCTCGGAGGTAGCCAATTTTTTGGGTCTCTCCAAAAATGAGATCTACGGGGTGGCCAGTTTCTATGCCCAGTTCCGGTTTGAACGGCAGGGCGAACATAAAGTAAGGGTCTGTCAGGGTACCGCCTGTCATGTCCGGGGTGCGCGGCGCATTATGGACACAGTGCAGCAGGAGCTTGGTATCCAGCCCGGGCAAACTACCCGGGACTACAAGTTCAGTCTGGAGCGAGTGGCCTGCTTTGGCGCCTGCGCTCTGGCTCCGGTGGCGGTAATGGATAACACTGTCTACGGCAAGATGACCACGGCTAAAGTGAAAAAACTGCTGGTCGGGGAGCGAGGGGAGTAGTATGACATTCGAGGAAATACAAAAACAGGCCGTAGCAGAATGGGGGGCTTTACAACAGGGGATAAAGCCCCATATTCTTGTCGGTACCGCTACCTGCGGCCGCGCCGCCGGGGCGATGGCGGTTTTAGAAGCGATTAACCAGGAGTTATCCCGATTAAACATTGACGCTGTTGTGTCAGAGGTAGGCTGCGTCGGGGTCTGCTACGCGGAACCCCTGGTGGATATTGCCAAGCCAGGCCATCCCCGTATCATTTACAGCGGGGTTACGCCGGAAATTATTTCCGAGCTCCTGGAAGACTATCTGGTCAATGATAAACCCCGCGCTGACCTGGCGCTGGGTATCGTCGGCGAGGGTAGCCTTGATGGTATTTCCAGGCTTTCTGATTTGCCGGTGTTCAAACCGCAGGTGCGCATATCAACACGTAATTGCGGACATATCGACCCTACAGAAATCAAACAATACATCGCCAATGGTGGTTACAGTGGTTTCCTCAGAGCGCTGAAGATGACTCCCGATGAGGTTATCGGAGAGGTAAAGAAGTCGGGGTTGAGGGGTCGGGGTGGCGCTGGTTTCCCCACCGGTCAAAAGTGGGAGTTCTGCCGCCGCTCCCCGGGTACCGAGAAATACCTGATTTGCAATGCCGATGAGGGTGACCCGGGCGCTTTTATGAACCGGTCTCAACTGGAGAGTGACCCCCACGCCGTACTGGAGGGTATGCTCATCGGCGCTTACGCCATGGGGACAAGCCATGGTTACATCTATTGCCGGGCTGAGTACCCGCTGGCTATCGAGCGTCTGAACATTGCGCTGGACCAGATGAGAGAATGCGGCTTACTGGGGGATAATATCCTTGGTTCCGGCTTCAACTTTGAGATAACCATCAAGGAAGGGGCCGGCGCTTTCGTCTGCGGTGAAGAGACCGCCCTGATGGCTTCGATTGAAGGCAAGAGGGGTATGCCCCGGCCCCGGCCTCCTTTCCCTGCGGTCTCCGGTTTGTGGGGCAAACCGACCAACATTAACAATGTGGGGACATGGGCGGATGT
>JAUYMF010000131.1 GCA_030698765.1 Dehalococcoidales bacterium | reverse complement strand
GGGTGGTGAGGCGGTCGCCTTCTTCGGAGATGTTGGTGATTTCCAGACGGCGGGCAAGCTGGTACAGACGGCGGTGGACAGTTTCGGCAGGATAGATATCCTGGTGAACAACGCCGGTACCTTCCGGCGCGCTTTTATCTGGGAGCTATCTGAAGAAGCCTGGGACTATGTGATTACCTCCAAGCTGAAAGGGACTTTTAACTGTATCCGTCACGCGGCTCCTTTGATGAAAGACCAGGGCTGGGGCAGGATCATAAATTGCACTTCCGGACTCTGGCTGGGTGGTCTGGGGCATCCCAACTACAGCGCCGCCAACGCCGGGGTGGTGGGTTTGACCCGCTCTGTAGCCCGGGAAATGTACAAATACGGCGTGACCTGTAATGTTTACGCGCCGACAGCGATGTCAAGAGGTCATGTCAATGCGACGGCCCGTAACCGGGTGATGGCCAAAGCGGGGACTCCCCTCATGGATGAAGGGCGGAGGATACGTATGGAAGAGCTGCACGGCCCGCCGGAAGGAATGGCGCCGTTGATTGTCTATTTAGCTACTGATGCCGCCGCTCATGTCAGCGGGACGGCATTTGCCGCGGCCGGTAACGGAGAATTCCGTATTTACTCGGAGCCGGAAGAGATGAACCTGATCAAGAAGGATACCGGCCTGTGGACGGTAGATGAACTGATAGAGCAAATGCCGAAGACACTGCTGGCGGGATATACCAGTCCAGCGGCAGGCAGGTGAGTTTGATTCCAGACTGGACTGAACGTGCTCAGTCCGAATAAATAGAGAAAGGGGATTGAAAAGATGGTAGACCGATTAAAGGGTAAAGTGGCGGTGGTCACCGGCTCCGGGCAGGGGGTAGGTAGAGCTATTGCCCTGGCGATGGCAGGGGAAGGGGCCAGGGTGGTGACCAATAACCGCCGTCCCGGTTCCACCGGACTCAGCATTTACGGGGAGGATTTCGAGAAAAAACTGAGCGAAGAGGAGAAGGAGCAAGCCCGCCAGCTTGGCGGGGATGCCGGGACGGTGGCTAAAGAAATCAGGGACATGGGTGGTGAGGCGGTGCCCTTCTTCGGCGATGTTGGTGATTTCCAGACGGCGGGCAAACTGGTACAGACGGCGGTGGACAGCTTCGGCAGGATAGATATCCTGGTGAATAATGCCGGTACTTTCCGGCGCGGTTTTATCTGGGAGCTATCAGAAGAAGCCTGGGACTACGTGGTTACTGCCAAGCTGAAGGGGTCTTTCAACTGTATCCGTCACACAGCACCCCTGATGAAAGAGCAGGGCTGGGGAAGGATCATAAACTGCACTTCCGGGGCCTGGCTGGGCAATATGGAACATCCCAACTACAGCGCCGCCAATGCCGGGGTGGTGGGTTTGACGCGCTCTGTAGCCCGGGAAATGTACAAATACGGCGTGACCTGTAATGCCTACGCGCCACTGGCGATGACGCGGGGAGTGATTAGCCTGGCGGCGCGGACCCGGATAATGTCTGAAGCGGGTATTACCATCAGGGCTGAGCGAGGCACGGAAACAACGGCGCCGGCAGCGCTGGAAACTATCGCCGGTCCGGAGGGGCTGGCCCCATTTGTCGCCTATCTGGCTACGGAGGAGGCGGGCTCCGTCAGTGGTACCGTATTCCGGGTCGTCGGTAACGAGATTGCCATTTACGCAGATCCCGAAGAGAAGTACCTCATCAAAAAAGACGCCGGGCTGTGGACGGTAGATGAGTTGGCGGAAGCAGTACCCGCGGGATTGCTCAAAGGGTACCGGAGCATAGCTGCCGACTAGTACTTTGTAACACTTAATCCTTCGTTTAAGAGATAGCCACCAAAACTGTCATTGCGAGGGCGAAGCCCGAAGCAATCCGCCACCCCGAGAAACGGATTGCTTCGCTACGCTCGCAATGACGATCGGTACAATTTAAGTGATACAAGCTACTAGGGATTAACTCAGGCCCTGCTCTGCTTTTCCAGCCATTGAGGGCGGTGTATCTCCATAAGGGCAAACCTGAACCTGGGTTTGGTCAGGAGTTCATACGGGGTAAAGCCGCATTTCTGGAAACATTTTTGTGCCCTGTCGTTTGATTCCAGGGTTTTCAGGTAAACGCGGTTCAGCTTTGTCCGGTTGAAGATGTGATTTACCAGGGTGGTCACCGTATCAGCGCCGTAACCATTATTCCAGTAGTCCCGGTCGCCAATCATAATGCCCAGCTCTGTATCTTTCCTGGCTTCATTAATGTTGTAGTAGGAGCAGTTGCCGATGTGCTTACCCTCCAGGGTATCAATGGCAAAGCGGCGGCTGGTCTTGAAAAAGTGGTTTATCTCGTCAGCATAGTCTTCGAGGTACTGAGAGAAGGTGATGTTCACTACCGGCGCGGCATCAAGCATGGCCAGTTCAGGGTCTGATTCCCATTCGTAGTCGTTCCTGGCATCAGACAGTCTTTTTTCACGAAGTATTACTTTATTACCGACAATCATGGTTTACGTTATCAAGTGCTCTGGAACGGGAAAGGTAACATGTCCTCTTTCTGTTCCAGTCCACTAAGGGCTTGCTCCGCTGCCTGGCGGATGGCTTCATCAGCGTTTTCAAGGCAGAGTTCCAGGAATTCTTCAGCCTGAGTCCCGCCTATTTTAGCTAATGCCCGGATGGCTGCCATCTGGATATCAATATCAGTATCTTTGACCAGATTAATGAGATGAGGTACCGCCTCTTCATCCTCCAGCTCACCGCAGGAACAGGCGGCTTCATTGCGCACCGCAGCTTCAGTACTGTCAAGCTCCTTAAGCAGTACCGGCAGCCAGGACGGGCTGCAATTCTGTCCCATAGCGTAAATAGCGCTGACTTTCAGTCTACTATCGTCGCTTTGATAAGCTGCCAGGATAGTCTTGTTCACTTGCGGAAGGCTGAGGGGAGCGACTGCCTCCAGGGCACGCCTCCTTAATTCCAGGGTTCTATTTTTGTCGTTAATTACGGACAACAGTGCCTCCTGAACTTTATCCCGATGGCAGTCGCGCAGTTTTTTATGCTCGGCGAGCATGGCGAATTTGCCCAGTGCCGTAGCCGCGGTTACCTGGACTTTCTCCGCGTTTTCTGGATCAAGTAAATCTACCAGCGGGTTAATCAGGGAAGCCTCTTCATTTTCCCAGAGACCTTCAATCGCCTTGTTCTGTACCTCGGCGTCCTGGTCTTGCAGGCAGTGTTTGAAGATGGCGTCAAAGTTAAGCTCCAGGTTGTCTTCAGTCAGTTCTACCAGCCGGGCAATAACCTGTCGCCGCCGCTCGGTGTCGATTGTTGCCCATGACCTTTTAAAAAGCTCCATCGCAGCTATGGTCAGGTTGGATAGCTCAGCCAGCTTTGAGTAGAGTGGTGGCTGTTCACAGTGGCCTAGCTCAATAATAATCTCGTCAACGGGTGATACCATAAGAGTCTCTTCCAGATTTATTCCTCTTCCTCTTCTTCTCCCTGCTCCCATATCGGCTCGGTAAAGAGGTCTATGTATTCCTCCATAGCCTCCGCCGCCAGTTGCTTCATTTTCGCTGAGGTCTCCCCGGCCTGCAGGGCCAGTTCAAGGGTATCAAGGCTAACACCCAGTATTTTGGTCAGGACTTCAACTATTGCCAGGGCGGCCATGGGGTTGTGGATGCGCGTAGCATACATGGGCACTTCACCCAGCAGGCAGATACCTTCAATCCCTCTCTCCTTGGCGACGCCCAGCAGCAATCCATTCAATCCCGAGATATGGAGGTTGCCTCTCTGCGCTAAATCGTGTTCTTTTAGCTCATCCATTAAGTGCGGGCTGCTGGCTACTCCCCAGACCCTGGGCTGCTCGGTGGGGTGGATGTGGGTGAGGGCAGCCGCGCAGGTGTAGACTCTCCTGACCTGAAATTTCAGTCCCACATCGAGGATGCAGTTGGCCAGGTCATACGCCTTGCCGGCGGGCTGGTCTTCACCGATAAATAGTATCGTGTCACTGCCGCCGCCCTTATTTTTCCGGTAGTAAAACTGGCTCTGCGGGAACTGGGGCGCTTCCACGATATTGTTCTTGACAACCACGCCGATGGGGTCAAAGAACTGGGATGCCTCGATTTCCCCCAGCTCCTTGAAGTCCAGCTTCCTCTTCAGATAGGTAGCGACGATAATCGACACGTTGCCGATGCCGGGCCAGGCCGCCACCATGTTCGGTGTGTTAAGCTTGGGGCGGGCATGAAACTTGAATAATTTATTCATGATGCCTCTTTATATTCTATTTGTGTGTCATTGCGAGGAGTCACGATTATATCGGGACGACGAAGCAATCCGTTATTAAGGTAACCCTATCCCCTTCTCCATAATTATTTTGCCCGTTTGTCATTCCGGCGGAAGCCGGAATCCGGTTCTTTGATACCCCACTTCTGGATTCCGTGTCAAGCACGGAATGACGGGGCAGCAGATCAAGGCTAATCAGGCACGTATTTTACCAAATTTTACTATCTCTTTTGCCTCCAGTCATAACCAGCCCTTTGCTGTCCTCACTTGCTCGCCACCGATACGCTGGAGAAGTAGAGCGGTGGGGTGTTCAGGAAGCCGCCCACCCACTTGCTCTCGCTGCCGATGGCGGCAATCTGTTTCAGGAGCTGGTAAATA
>JAUYMF010000130.1 GCA_030698765.1 Dehalococcoidales bacterium | reverse complement strand
CTAGTCTTGTAGGCATACTTGTCTAGCTGTTCAGCCGACAGTTCAGTCTGGTGAACCAGGTAGTCCGCAGCCGCTGCGGGGTCATCAACCAGGAGCTGCCATTCGAAGTGACCGCCTTCCCCGTTGTCAAGGTGGCAGGCTTTACAGGTATAAAAATCTGTTGCGGCATCATGATTTACCTGGCCGTAGATATAACTGTGCTTGAGGTAGGGAACTGTGTGGCATTTTTCGCAGCCCGCGACATTTGCTGCAGACGCGTAGTCAACGCCGCTGCCTGTTTCAAGTATAGCTGCAAACGGATATCGGTTTTGGTCAACGCGGGTGCCTGGTATTCTGCCGACGGTCTCGTCCCGGCCGTACACGACGATGAGGCCATCAGTCCCGCTTATATCGGTCTGTCCGGTGAGAGCGCTCGTCAGTCCACCGGCGCCGTCATAGGTGAGCGTCCCTTTCAGGGACAGTCGATTGCCCTCGAAGCTGGTACCGGTATAGGGCGCAAAATATATACCCAGAGAATCCGCTTCTCTTCCGTCGAAAGGCTGACCGGCTTTGGTCATGTTAAACGTTATCGTGATTGTGCCCCCGGAAAACGAGTAATCCATGTCCGTTATCTTGATGACTTCGTCCTGGTACAATAGGTCATATCTTGCCTGATGGTCAGGGCCAGCTTCACCGTGACAGGTGATACACGACTCGGGATGAATTGCGGCGTCAAGAGATACTGCTGTGGCGCCGCTTCCCGCGGGGCCGGCAGGGCCGGTGGGACCAGTAGGGCCAGCGGGGCCGGTTGGACCGGTGGGACCCGCAGGGCCGGTACAGGCTACAAAGGTCAGTAAAATAAAACCTAATGCCAGTAATCCTACCAGTGCGCCCTTTTTCAGTCCGATACTTGCTAGTCTGACGATCCCCCCACCCCACAGCATTTTTTTACGCATATTCTACCTCCTTTCCGGGTGAATCAGGCAAAGGTAATCAGTTATACCTGTAAAATGACTCATTATTTTATCCTGTATATTAATGTAAAATATACCTATAAACAACGGGAATTATACTCTCATATATAGGAAAAGTCAATATATTTCCTCATAAAAAAAGGTATCAAAAGTGCCAAGGTTGCATATCTGAAAGCGGATGGACGTCAACTTGAAAGGCTATTATTCGGCGTTGTCATCGTTCCGGTATCTCAATCAAAGCTAATACTTACCTTCGATTATGGGGTAAATACCCTTTTTCTTGTCCATTATTACACGCCTGCTGAGGACTTTCGCGGGAAACTCCGCTGCTGTTTTGACATGGTCTTTCCCGCCGATTACAATATAGCTGCATTATAATCTTGCCAGTAGCATTATAAGGAAAAGGAGTGGGGTACTATGGCTAAGCTTTATGGTTATGCGGGCAAACTGTTACGAGTAGACCTGACCAGCGAGCGCGTTACCGACGTAGAACTTGACGAGGAAACCGTCAGGAAATACGTAGGCGGTACCGGACTGGGGGCGAAGTATCTTTATGATGAAGTCCCCGCCGGGGTGTCCTGGTCTGATGAGGCTAATCGTTTGATTATGCTCTCCGGGCCGCTGGGGGGAACAGCGGTAGGAGGCTCGGGTACATTCTCAGTGGTGACCAAGGGCGCTCTCAGCGAGGGAGCCTCGGCTACCCAGACCAACGGCTTCTTCGGTGCTTTTCTCCGTTTCTCCGGTTATGATGGGATCATCCTGCAGGGTAGAGCTAAACAGTGGCTCTACCTTTATATTCATGGCGGCAAGGCGGAACTGAGGGATGCTTCCCACCTGCTGGGTAAGGATACCTGGGAGACCGGCGACCTTATCCGGAGCGAGTTCGGGCAGAGTGAACGGGAAATGAGCGTGGCCAGCATCGGCCCTGCCGGTGAGCATCTGGTAAAGTTTGCTTCCATATTTATTGATAAGGGACATACCGCCTCACATAATGGAGTGGGGGCGGTGATGGGTTCCAAGAACCTGAAGGCCATCGCCGTGACCAGGCAGAAGGCGCGCCCTGCCTTGAAAGATAGGGAAGGACTTTCCGCTATAGCTCGGCAGTTCCGTGATAATGTCGTCAATGACCCGG
The DNA here is from genome assembly GCA_030698765.1 of Dehalococcoidales bacterium. Lineage (NCBI taxonomy): Bacteria > Bacillati > Chloroflexota > Dehalococcoidia > Dehalococcoidales > Dehalococcoidales bacterium. The sequence goes on along the minus strand of JAUYMF010000130.1, from coordinate 3,424 downwards.
CGGCCAGGGAGGGAATCTACCGATGGGGGACGCTGAAGATGCTTGCCGAGCGGACTAAAGCCCGGGATGGCATTGTGCCGGTGAAGAACTACACCACCACCATCTTCGATATCGAAGATAAAGACCTGGAGAAGTTCGGCGGGCCTTATATCCGCAGCCACTTTGAACCGAAGCCCAACCCGTGCTGGGGCTGCTGGATGCATCATTGTCACATGATTACCATAACGGAAGGGCCGTTTAAGGGTTACGTTGGTGAAGAACCGGAATATGAAGGACTGGCTGCCTTCGGCCCGGTCATCGGCGTTACCGATGCGACGGCGGCAATCTATCTGTCCAACGAGGTAGACCGCCTGGGTATGGACTGTAATGAGACCGGCTGGCTGGTCGGACTGGTGATGGAATGTTTTGAGAAAGGGTTGATAACCAAAGAGGATACTGACCAGATTGAAATCAAATGGGGGAATTATGAGGCGGCTAATCAGCTCATCCGTCAGATTGCCCACCGTCAGGGCTTTGGTGACGTGCTGGCGGAGGGTGTGATGAGGGCTTCACAGCGCATCGGCCGGGGGGCTACCGAGTTTGCCATTCATACCATGAAGGGCAATACCCCCCGCGGGCATGACCATCGCACCCGGTGGCCGATGCTCTTCGATACCTGTGTTTCCCAGATGAGCACCGATGAAGGCTATTCCATGTTGCGTCCGGCCGATGCCGGGCTTACCATCAAGCCGTCAATAGGCCCCAATAATTCCCCGGAGGATACCCTGAAGTGGAATGTGCAGGCCAAGGGCGCCGTGCAGTTCGAGGACTGTCTGGGGGTGTGCCGCTTTACTACCCGGACTGATATCAAGCTACTCGCTGAAGCGGTCAACGCCGCTACCGGCTGGGGGCTGACGGCTACGGAAGCGCTGACCGTGGGGAAGCGTATCGTCAATCTGCTGCGGGCCTTCAACATCAGGCACGGGCATACTGCCGAGATGGATGCTCCCTCGCCCAGGTATGGCTCAACACCGGTGGATGGTCCGGCGCAGTCCAGGAGCATCATGCCGCACTGGAACGAACTGCGCGCCGGGTATTACCAGTCTATGGGGTGGGATAAAGAGACCGGTAAACCCCTTCCGGATACCTTGAGGAGCTTTGGTCTGGAATATGCCATCCCGGAGTTATGGGGAAAGTAAATGCCGGCAGGCTTGACGGAACTTACTGAAGGTAGTAATATAAAGATAGGTTTGATATTGCTAATCTTGGGTGAGGGGGTGGAGTTATGCCATTTCGTTTAGGACCATGGGAGATCGGGCTTATCCTGGTCATTATTCTGATTGTCTTCGGGGTGGGTAAGCTACCGCAGATTGGTGGCGCTATAGGCAAAGGGTTGCGCTCGTTCCGTCAGGCGCAAGCCGGGGAAGATGAAGAGGAAGAGGTTGAGGAGGAAAAGCCGCAAAAGACAGCGAAGAAGACCATCGGGAGTGGAACCTGAGGAGGCTAAGGAAGATAATAACCACCCGCGGGGTGTAAACATTAAGTAATTGATGGAGTGCCGGAAAAATTAACTTTCACGGAAGTCAAGGTTAAGGATGGCAGGAGACTCTGGTTGGCTGAAGAAGCTCATCGGAGCCTTTTTGGTGGTTGGAAAGGGTAACTTTTCATAAAAGCGATATGAGCAGTTCAAAAGAGAGAAAAAGCAGTCGCCTCAGTCGGCGGGATTTCCTGAAGGTATCAGCCGTTACCGGGACTGCTCTCGCCGCCAGCCGTGTTATCAAGTATCCTCAGCTAAATCCGGCTGCCGCCGCGCCGGAAACGATTGAAGAAGGTGTTATCACCGAGAAATGGATGGCTACTTCCTGCCTCAACTGTCCCGTTCGCTGTGCGACTCAGGTGCGGGTAGTAAATGGTAAGGCGGTAAAGGTAGCCGGTAACCCTCTTTCCCGGTTCTCCGAGGGAGAAATCTGTCCCCGCGGGCATATTGCCCTGCAGGTGTTGTACGACCCGAGCCGGGTCAGCGGCCCGTTGAAGAGGACCAATCCGGCCAAAGGGAACGGGATTGACGCTGGTTGGTCTTCCATATCATGGAGCCAGGCTTTGAGCGAGATTACTGCTCACCTGAAAACGCTCCGGGATGAAGCTCAGCCACATCAGTTGCTGCTGCTTCATGGATTGAATACTACCAGCGATGAAGACATGATTCAGCGCTTTGCCCAAACCTACGGTACTCCCAATGTCATTTCCGGTGATACCCTTGATAATGAGGCTGAGATTACCGGCAGATGGCTGGCTGATGGTAACCGCAGCCATATCGGCTATGATTTCGGTCAGTCTAACTACCTGCTGGCCTTCGGTGCCAGTATTATCGAATCGGAAAAGCCGCTGGCGCGGAATTTGAGGATGTGGGGCAAGATAAAACGGGAGAAACCCAACCGGACCAAGGTGGTGGTGATTGACCCGCGCTATTCAGTTACGGCGGTCCGTTCTGACCAGTGGCTGCCGGTTAACCCCGGTACTTACGGCGCCCTGGCCATGGGGATAGCCAGTGTAATCATCAGTGAAGGGCTTTACGATTCCGAGTTCATCAGAAACTGGACGTTGGGTTTTGATGAGTATAAGGAACTGGCGTTGAGTTCTTATAGCCCCGAGAAAGTAGCCTCAATAACCGGTATTGAGGCTGATACTATCCGGCAGATTGCCCGGGAATTCGCTGTTACCAGTCCGGCGGTTGCCTGGGCGGGCAGCGGAGCAGCCGGTTGGCCTAACGGGTCTTACAGCAGCTATGCTATATTCTGTCTTAATGCCCTGGTAGGTAGTATTGATGTCCCCGGCGGGGTGATATACCAGGAAGTCCCGGCCTATCGGGATATGCCGGTAATATTCGAAGATGATATCGCCCGGGGAGGTAAGGCTAGACCCAGGCTTGACCTGGGCAAGACCAGCCTGTTCCCGGCGGCGGAAGCAGTCGCCAACCAGGTGGCCGACTCGATACTGGAAAATGACCCTTACCCGGTAGAGGTAGCTATCGGCTTTAACAGCAATTTTAACATGGCGGCTCCCGGAGCGCGGCGCTGGGATGAAGCTCTGACTAAGGTACCTTATTATATCCATATTGCGCCTTTCTTCAGCGAGATGGCGGAATATGCTGACATAATATTGCCGTCACCCACTTTCCTGGAGCAGTGGGGATATGACCATTCGCCGCCGGGTTCCGGTTTCGCCGAAGCCAAGCTCAAGCAGCCCGTGGTGGAACCCCTTCATGATACCATGAGCGTCACGGACATAATCTTCCATCTGGCCGGGAGCCTGGAAGGGCCGGTGGCGCGCTCCTTCACACGTATCGGCGATGATGCGCAGGGCTTTGTCCGGTACCGGACGGAAAACTTCATACCCTGGGAAGAATTTAAGGAGAATGGCGTCTGGGTGGGGCCAGCTTATGAAT
>JAUYMF010000129.1 GCA_030698765.1 Dehalococcoidales bacterium | reverse complement strand
AGGGGGATTAAGGGGGATTATGACGCCTGAAATCCCCCTATTTCTCCTTTTCCAAAGGGGAAGGAAAACTCTGAGTAACTCTGATGATACTACGCCGGAGCACCGGGAAGACGGGTGTGCTACAATGGAGCGAGGTATTTTTATGCTGCCGGTACTGCTCAGTATCGTCGTCATTTCACTCTCCGGGGTAATGATGCCCGGGCCGATGTTTGCCGTTACGGTGGCCAAAAGCTACCGCTCGCCCCTGACCGGAGTCGGGATATCCCTGGGACACGCCGTGATTGAAGTCCCCCTGATACTGCTGATATACTTCGGCTTTGCCCGCTTCTTCGAAAACGATATGGTGCAGATGGTGCTGAGCCTGCTCGGCGGCGGCATGATTGCCGGACTCGGTATCGCCATGTTCCGTGCCCGCACCCGGGTAGTCCAGCAGGGTAAAGACTTGCCCTATAACGCTTTTGTGGCCGGTATCCTGACCAGTGGCTTTAACCCCTTCTTCCTGCTCTGGTGGGCGACTATCGGCAGCATGCTTATTATGAAATTTCTTGATTTCGGACTGGCAGGGCTGCCCCTTTTCATCCTGGTACACTGGCTGTGTGACCTGGCCTGGCTCTCCCTGGTTTCAATACTGATTTATCGTACCAGGTCCCTCTGGGGGCAGAAGTTTCAGGAGGGTCTGTTCATTGTCTGCAGCCTGCTGCTCCTCGGCTTTGGTGGCTGGTTCCTGGTATCCGGTCTCCGGATTGCGTTCTAGATTCTCTATCTGGCATCAGTGTCCGGGTTGCATTACGTTGATTTTCAGGTTACAAGAGGAGACAGCGCACTCCTCACATTCGGTCTCACATGGTTCAACATGAATGGTAATGCTGGAATTGGGCAGGCGCCTTTTTATATCCTGTTCCAGGTGGTCGCACATCTGATGCGCCTCTTCCACGCTGGCATTCCTGGGCATCAGTAAATGAAGGTCGATGAAGCGCTGGCTACCGGCAGTACGGGTGCGCACTGCGTGAAAACCGACCAGTTGGTCACGGTGTTCGCGGATGCAAGAAAATAATTCCTCCTGCTCCTGCTGGGGCAAGCTCACATCAACCAGCGGGCCGAAAGCCATCCGGCTCATACGGTAAGCCATAATCAGGATAAGTAACGCCACGATCAGCGCCAGGACCGAGTCAATGATATAAAGCCCTGTGAAACGAACGACTACCAGCCCTATCATTACTCCGGCGTTGGAGTAAATGTCACCGGTAAGCATGCGGGCGTTTGCTTCCAGCGCCACCGAACCGGTAGACCGGGCTATACGGAAGAGGTAGCGGGACAATAAGATGCTGGCTATCATGGAGAGCAGCATAACCCCGATGCCAGCCTCGGTGAGTTCAATTATGGCTCCGGACATTATTCGCTGGATGGCAGCGTATATTATCGAGCCGGCAGTCCCGATCATGAGCACTGTCTGGACGCTAGCCGCGATATTCTCTATCTTGCCATGCCCGAAGGGGTGTTCCTTGTCAGCCGGTTTTGTTGAGAAACCTACCGCAATGAAGGTGATTATTGCGGCAAGAAGGTCGAGAGAGCTATCCGCAGCCTGGGCCCAGATACTGATACTGCCGGTAATGGCCCCTACTGCGATTTTAAGCCCGATTAAGGTGATGACAACTGACAGGAAAAGCCTGGCGGCTGCTATTGGAGTAGAAAACATAACGCGTTACCTCCTCAGCGCTTGTATTCTCCTTGTCAATACAAAGAAAAAGACCGCAGGATTTCTGGTCCCACGGTCTCCCGCTGCCTAAAAAGGCCCGGCTTACTTTACGTATGAGGAACGCCTGCTCCAGTTGCTAGATTATAACTTAACCGTACGGGACTGTCAATTAGCTGTGCTCACGGTTCTGTATTTGGTTGGTTTTATTTGTCATTGCGAGGAGCACGTTCACTTCGCTCAGTGTAAACTCCGCGACATGGCAATCTGAGAGGTGAGGGGTACCCTTCCCCACACACAGATTGCTTCGCCTTCCGGTTTTACCGGAATGGTCTCGCAATGACACCGCCGACCAAAACCGAATAATACCGTGCTCGCTCGATATGTTAACGAAGCTCTATCTCGCTTGAACTTTGCTGATGGTTAAGGGCTTTTTGCCGATGAACCTGCCCCACTCCCTTTTCTGCCAGACTACCAGTAGCTGGGGAGCGATGCAGAGTGAGCTGTATGTTCCGGCGATGATACCAACCAGCAGCACTACCGCGAAATTCTGAATTGATTGCCCGACAAAGAGCAGCAGCGCTAAAACCACAAACAGAGTGGTCACGACCGTATTCAGAGAACGGCTCAGCGTCTCGATCAGACTGGTATTAACTATCGTCTCGAAGTCAGCCTTGGTATCCCTGGTCAGGTTTTCACGTATCCGGTCAAAGATAACCACGGTATCATTGACGCTATAGCCGATAACCGCCAGGATACCGGTCACGAACATCAGATTGATTTCCCAGCCTAATAAGCCACCCAGAACGGAGAAAGTCCCCAACGCCACCAGCGCGTCATGCACCAGGGCTATTATGGCGCAGGTACCATAGCGGAAGGGATTGGGCATCCGGTGGAATGCCCAGGTGACATAGAGCAGTATCCCGATGGCGGCGATGGCGACGGCGATAGCCGCATTACGTGTCGTCTCGGTGGCGACCATCGGTGACACGGCGTCAAACTCTCTGACCTGCATAGCGCCCAGACCGGCGCTGATCCCGTTCTCCAGAGCGGTCTTCTCCTGGCCGCTCAACTCCGGTAGACGGAGCAGAAACTCGTCCTCGCCGACGCGCTGGATAATAGCACTGCCATACCCCAGATCAGTCAGTTCCCTTCTCAGGGCATCCTGGTCTACCGGTTGCTCAAAGCCGATGGTCATCATTGAGCCGCTGCTGAACTCGACTCCAGCCTTAAGTCCGAAGGTAGCCAGGGAAACAATACTGACCAGTATTACTAACCCGGAGATAAGAAAGAACCAGAACCTTTTACCAACAATATCAAACATCTTTCCTTCCCAGATGAGGACTGAATAACCAGGGCGACCGCGCCAGTGACGTGCGCGCGAACAGTCGCAGCAGGGTCCGGGTAACAACAACGGCCGTAAACATGCTTACCGCCACACCGATGAAAAGGGTCAGCGCAAATCCCTGTACCGGGGCGCTGGCGACGATGCTGCTGCCCAGCCAGTACAGAATAGCGCAAACAATGAAGGTAGTTACATTGCTGTCCCTGATGGCTGACCAGGCCCGGTTAAACCCGGCTTCGATGGAAGCCCCCAGTGTCCGCCCGCTTCTCAGCTCCTCCTTTAATCGTTCAAAAATGAGCACATTGGCGTCTACCGCCATGCCGATAGATAGAATAAACCCGCCCAGTCCGGCCAGGGTGAGCGTCACCGGTATCAGCTTGAAGAGCGCGATTACCAGAAAGCCGTAGAAGACTAAAGACAGGCTGGCCAGAAAGCCGGATAGGCGGTAGTAGAAAATCATAAACAGCATGACCATTATTATCCCGATGAATCCGGCCCGGACACTCATCTCAACGAAATCAGACCCCAGTATCGGCGATACCGTCTGGTCATAGATTATCTCCAGGGGAACCGGCAGGCGGCCAGCATTTAACTGCCGGGACAGTCGCTCCGCCTCGGTTAAGCTCAACCCGGTAATCACGCCCCGGTCGACAATCGTCGACTGCACAGTGGGAGCAATGGGGATGCCATCCTCTCCCAGCAGGGCTTCATCGCCTTCAAAAATGGCTAGGGGCTGGCCAATCATCCGGCTGGTGATTTCCCGGGACAGCTGGCTGCCTTCTTCATTCCATTCGAATACCAGCTCTATCCTGCCCAGATTGTCCCGGCTGACGAAGGTCCTTTCCCTGAAATAGCGGCTGGTCAGCTCTTTTTCCTCTCCGTTGATGATAGCTGTCGCCGGTTTCCACTTGCCCAGCCTATTCTCCCATTTGGCTGTTGCGTTCTCCGTGGCCAGTACCCCGAACTCCAGGAGCGCCACCCGTGAGAGGCTCTCCTTCTCTTTATCGGTAATGCTGAGTCCGGGTAATGCCAGGACAATCCGGTCCTCGCCCTGCTTCTGGATGACTGGCTCGGTTACCCCCATCGGGTTGATCCGGTTACCGAGCACCGCAATCACGCCGTCGATGGCGCCGGCCTCTTCGCCCGGCCCTACCGAAGACAGGTCAGCCCGGTAAACAATATGAATACCACCCTGTAAGTCCAGCCCCAGCCGTACTCCCCTCCTGCCTAATATCCCCTCATCAATGGGGAGGACTACCAGCGCCGCCAGGACAAAAATTAGCATTACGATGATGAAAACCCGCGTATTCCTTGTAATCATTTACCGGCTGTTTCCTCCAGAAGTTTCTCGATGTATTTTAGCGCTTCCTCCCTGGTAGTAACTTCTCCCGAAGCCTGGGCTTCACGCACCGCTTCCAGTACCACCCCGACTTCCGGCCCCGGGTTGATATCGAAAATGTTGATCAGATCATGCCCGTCAACCAGCTTTGGAGGATGGACGATGCTCTCCTGCTCAAAGCGCCGGGAAAGCACGTACTCTACCGTCCGGGCGTGTTCCTGCCAGTGGGACAGGTCTAACCCCGGACCGCGTGCCGCCAGGTGGTCAGCCAGGCTCAGGAAAAGGGTATCAATACCGGCGTCTCCGCTATCTCTGAAGTAGCGGTAAATAGCCCGGTGGGTGGGTAGCTGGCCCTGGCTCATCTGCCCCGGCCTCAGGTGGTGCTGGATTAGAGTCTCTACCAGCTTTATTTCCCGGGCGCTGAAGCGGAGCTTTGCCAGCAAACCAGCGGCTATGGAGGCTCCATCCAGGGCGTGTCCCAGAAAGCGTACCCGTCCGCCAGCCTCGATGGATTTGGTCTGGGGCTTGGCGACGTCATGGAGCAGCGCAGCCAGTTTCAGCAGTGTCCGGCGGGTGCTGCCGCCACTGACCTCCTGCGCGAAGTGCCCGGCCAGCGTTGCTGACCAGGGGACGGCGGCGATAACTTCTCCGTCAGCGTATTCCCAGCGTCCCTGCCTGAGAAGAAAGTCGACGGCGGTTACCGTCTTCAGGGAATGCTCAAAAACATCCCAGAAATGCTCTTTCGGCTGTTCAATACCTTTGGCAGCGGCCAGCGGCGGGAGAATCTCCGTCAGCAGACCCAGGTCGTCGAGATAAGTCAGAATTCGCTCGTTACCGGGAAAAGCCAGGAGCCGGAGCAACTCTTCCTTTATCCGCTCACCGGCTATGGTGGTTATCAGGGAGGAGTGATGACGGATTTGTGCCTCCGTTTCCGGGTCGATGCTGAACCCCAGCTCGGCAACCAGGCGGACGGCCCGCAGCAGGCGGACGGCGTCAGCGGGCAGTGACGATTCATTGACTGCCCGGATCACGCCCTGCTTGAGGTCTTCCTGTCCATAAAAAGGGTCGATAATCAGCGCGACAGCCGGACCTTGCCGCAGTTGACCGAGGTCAACTGCCATCGCGTTGATGGTAAAATCACGCCGCGCCAGGTCATGTTCGATATCCCCTGCCAGCGTTGAGAAATCAAGCTCCCAGCGCCGCCCGCACGGGGCTGGTTCGCTGTCGGGAAGAATTACCCGGCCGATTCTGTTCTCCCGGTCCAGCAGGACGTACTTACCGCCAAGGGCGCCGGCTACCCTGGGCGCGATTTCCAGGGCGTCCGGGGCTACCGCCAGGTCAATGTCAGCCGTATCCCGCCCCAGCAGCGCATCCCGTACCAGTCCGCCGACGATATACGATTCCACACACTGCCCGATGATAATATCACTTACCCTGTCCAGTATTAGTTTAACCTCTGACCCCAGCATACTGCCGAAGGTGTTCTTCGGGTCGGCTTGAGTATGGCTCATCACAATTCCCTGATTAATCGGTAATCTCCGCTGAAAAAACTATGTTTACGGAGCCTGATAATTTGCCCCCAGCCACTCACTACACCTCCGTAAACTCAAACTAAACTATACTCCCAGTCGGCCAATTAATCAAGAGGCGTTAACCATGACCCGGCGGTGTCATCTTGACAAATGGCTAATTAATGGCTACAATATCGGTCATATGTCACTACGGAGGAACGGTCTATGATAGTCAGGACAAAGATTTTTGATTTTTGCAGCAACGGCCACCGTGACCGCTACCGGAACCTCTCTGAACTGGCGCAGGCAATGGGGATATCGGTGAGTCAGATTTACCGGGTGCGGGAAGGGAAACGGCAGATTAATCAAAAGTTTATTGTCGGGGCGTTAAAGGCCTTCCCGGACTATACGCTGGATGATCTCTTTTACCTGGTTCCCGGGACCTCTAAACGGCGGTAAGAGCCACTACTAGCCTCAAATCGCTCACCCGCTGAGGACTGCCCCGCCATTACCTTCAATGGTGATTTTTATCTCCGTGCCAGCGAAAGCCTGGAAATAGGCTATTGACCATATCCTGCTGTTCTGCTATATGATAGGTATTCTCTGGTAAGGAGTTGGACATGGAGATTGATGATTTTCTGGCGCTGTTGAAAAAGAGAAGGAGCATCCGCCGCTTCAAGCCTGACCCCATACCCGATGGATATATCGAAAAGATAATTGAGGCGGCGCGCTGGGCGATGTCCGGAGCCAACGCGCAACCCTGGGAGTTCATCGTCGTCAGGGACGCCGATACCAGGAAGAAGATTGTTGACATTTACCAGCGGAACAATCAGGCCTGGCCGGTGGAAAAGACGCGAATCAAAGAGCTGCGCTTCCCGTCCATGGCGGAAGGCCCGCGCAACGAGCCGCCGGGATTCAAGGATGCCCCGGTATTCATCGTGGTCTGCGGCGACCCCCGAACGTTTCAGGCGACACTGCTGGTAACCCACTTTCTGCCTTATGACGGCGGAATGGGTTCCATTTATTATAAAGGTGTGGCTAACGCCACCCAGAATATCTGCCTGGCGGCGGCCGCCCTGGGGCTGGGTTCCCAGTGGTTAAGCTGGCAGTCAAATATGGAGTCGGCTCTCAAAACCCTGCTGGACGTGCCGGAGGAGCTGACGGTTCATACCATCGTCCCGATTGGCTATCCGGCATACCAACCCGCCCCCACCTACCGCAGGGAGCTTGATGAAATTACGCATTATGAAAAGTACGACCGCGCCAGAGCCCGCTCCGGGGATGATATCTACGATTTCCTGCTGGCGCTGCGCCAGCGCACAAAGCCCGCCTATATTATCAAGCAGGACTAAGGTAAATTTGTGGGTATATTTTGCAGCTAGTGTAGTGTCTCTTATATATCTTGCCATATCAAGGAAGTTGCTGTCATTCCAGCGAAGGCTGGAATCCAGGGGATAGACATGGATTCCGGATCAAGCCTGTCCTGGCGACAGGCCAGGGTCCGGAATGACAGAACTGTAAAGACATTTGTAATACACTACACTAGTGTGA
>JAUYMF010000128.1 GCA_030698765.1 Dehalococcoidales bacterium | reverse complement strand
GAGTTCGGCAGTGTTTACCTGATTGATGAAGATAAAAAGGCGCTGATTGATACCGGGCCGACCCCTTCCGCCGGATTTGTCCTTGACGGGCTTAAAGAACTGGGTGTGAGTCCCGGAGACATCGACTATATTGTTATCACTCATATCCATTTAGACCATGGTGGAGGCGCCGGGTTTCTGGTGAAAAATATGCCTGAGGCACGGGTGCTGGTACACCAGCGGGGTGCCCGGCACCTGGTTGACCCGTCGCGGCTGGTCAGCAGTGCCCTGGCGGCGCAGGGCCAGGTTGAAGAGACAACAGTAAAAAATACTGAGGTCTTGCCCATTGCGGCGGAGCGGGTAACCGCGGTGCGTGACGGTGATACTATCGAGCTGGGCGGAAAACAGTCTTTGCGGATTATTGAAGCTCCGGGACATGCTCCGCACGAGCTATGTGTCCATGAAAGCCGTAATAACGGCATTTTTACGGGAGACGCCGCCGGTATCTGTTTGGGAGAGCATAAATCACTAACCATGGTTAACGCTCCACCCAGCTTCGATCTGGAGTTATCGGGAGCTACCATTGAGAAGTTGCTCCGGTTGCAGGCGTCCCGTATTTACTATTCGCACTTCGGCATGACTACCGAAGTGCAGACCAAGCTGCAGTGGTCTATGGATACGCTCTATGCCTGGAATGACATAACGAGTCAGACGTTGAGCGAAAACAGGTTTGCCGATGCCGCGGAGAGGTTAACCGCTCGGGCGTGTGCCGCCTTAGAGCCGCTCAGGGAAAGGTGGCCTGCTCTCTATGATTATATGGCGAAACACGATGTGCCGATGAGTATTGACGGCTTCTTAAATTATTATCGGGAAAAGCACGGCGTCAGGCAAATGGAGGGATAGTGAAAGTAACCAACGAGAAAACTGAAAACAGGCAGGTGTTCCTGACCATTGAGATGGAACCGGAAGAGGTGGCGGAGTCCATGGAGAAGGCTTACCGGCGCCTGGTCACGAGGACCAAAATCCCCGGTTTCCGGGTGGGCAAGGCGCCACGGGCGGTACTGGAACGCCATATCGGTAAAGAGAGCCTGCTGGAGGATGCGCTCAATAGTCTGGTTCCTGAGGCTTATCAGAAGGCTATCGCCGAGCAGGAGATCGAGGCTATTGCTCAGCCGCAGATTGAAATAACCGGGACCGAGCCGGTAGTGTTTACGGCTACGGTACCGTTAAGACCTGAGGTTAAGCTTGGTGATTACCATCAGGTCAAGCTCTCGCCGGAGTCGGTGACGGTAACCGATGAGAATATTGACGCCGTTATGGAGCAGCTGCGTCATCAGCACGCCACCTGGGAGCCGGTGGAGCGCCCGGTGGACTTTAATGACCTGGCCGTGCTTGATGTCGAGAGCAGTATCGATGGCCAGCCTTTCATTAACCAGCAGGGCGCCCAGTTCCAGGTACTTCGCGATTTCACTTTCCCCGCGCCGGGATTAGCCGAGCAGCTTGTCGGGATGAAAAGCGGTGCGGAAAAGGAGTTCACGCTACAGATTCCGGCGGAATATCCCCGCCCGGAACTGGCCGGGAAAGAGCCTCACTTCAAAGTAAAGGTAACCGGGGTCAAGCAGGAAATACTCCCCGAGCTCAATGACGAGCTGGCTAAACTGGTCAACCCCGAGTATGAGACCCTGGCTGCGCTCCGGGAGCGTGTCGCCGCTGATATGACGCTCAGGGCTGAAGAGAGGGCCAGAATGGACTTTGAAGAACGGGTGATTGACGGCGTTGTTGGGCTATCTGAGGTAGAGTTCCCCCCGATTCTGATAGAAGCGGAGATTCACCGGATTATTGACCAGCGCTTCCAGCGGGGCGACCAGACTCTGGAACAGTACCTGAGCAGTGTCAATAAGACGGAGGAGGAGCTGCATGAAGAGTTGCGTCCTGTAGCTATCACCAGGGTCACCCGATCTCTGGTACTGGGCAAGGTTGTTGAAGAAGAGAAGATTGAGGCGGATGATTCGGAAATTGACGCTGAAATTGATAAAATGGTAGCCAGTAGCGGTGATAAAAAGGAGGAATTGAAGAAGATTCTGAATACCGCACAGACCCGCGAGTCAATCAGGCAGACATTGATTACCCAGAAAGCGGTGCAAAGACTGGTAGATATGGCTAAAGAGACAAAGAAACCAAGGAAAAAACGGGATAAGGAGGCAAAATGAATATTAATCCGATGGATATTATCCCCGGCGTGGTTGAGACCGGGCCAAGAGGCGAGCGGTTCTGGGACATATACTCTCTGCTGTTAAAAGAGCGTATCGTCATGTTATTCACCCCGATTTCTGACCCTGTGGCGAACACTATCATCGCTCAGCTTCTATACCTGGAACGGGAAGACCCGGACAAAGACATCAGTATGTACATTCAGAGTCCGGGTGGGGTCATCACCTCCGGGCTGGCTATTTATGACACCATGCAGCTGATTCGTCCTGATGTGTCCACCATCTGCGTCGGCATGGCGGCTAGCATGGGTACTGTGCTCCTCTGCTCCGGCGCCAAGGGTAAGCGCTATGCCCTGCCGCACTCAACAATTCACATGCACCAGGCGATCGGCGGCGCTCAGGGACAGGCTTCCGATATTCAGATTGCGGCCCGTGAGATTGCCCGTCAGCAGGACGTAATTAAGGATATCATCGTCCGGCACACCGGCCAGCCGCTGGACAAGGTGACCCATGATACCGACCGTGATTTCTACCTTAATCCTGAGCAGGCGGTAGAGTACGGCCTCATTGATGAAATCCTGAGCAAACCGCAGGACGCGGCCAAGAAGTAGCTACAACTCACGCTGGTAGAGTTCATGGTAGCGGTGGGACAGTTCGTCAAGGGTGGGTAGTCCATCCCTGGCTCCTATTTTCCGGATGGAGAACCGGGCGACAGTGTCTCCCAAGCGGCCGCATTGCTCAATGTCTTTATCCTTGAGAAGGCCGTAGAGAAAACCGGCGGCAAAGGCGTCCCCGGCACCGGTGGTGTCAAGCGCCGATATTATGCTTTTATCGCCGGGTTCGATAATGTATTCTTTTTCGGCGGTCCGGATGTAGCTGGTGGCCATGACCGATTTGTAGGGTATGCCCTGACCAAGAGTGACCGCGACAATGCGGCAGCCCAGTTCAATACAGCGCCGGGCGCCGGAACTGAAATCGACGGCGCCGGTTAACTGCTTCATTTCACTCTCATTCAGGAAAAGGATATCAGCCCTGGCCAGTAATGGAGTCAGGGTTTGCAGTCCCCTGGCGGCGTACAGTGAGCCCGGGGAAAAACTTACTTTGACTCTGGAATCCAGCCTGGCGACCAGTTGCACTATAATGTCCAGTTGAGGGTCGTCAACGAAGGAAGAGATGTGAAGCAACCCTGCTCGGTTCAAATAATCTAATTCTATATCACCCGCGTTTAATAAACTGTTGGCTCCGGGGGTGACCTGAATAGAGCGGAAGTTGAGGTTGTCGACGAGGCATAGTGTTTCGCCTGTCCCGGTGGCCGGTTTTATCTTGATTTGACTGGTGTCTACGCCTGCTTTCTCAAAATCCCGCAGCAGTATCCTGCTCTCATCATCGTCACCCACCGCCCCGATAAAGCCGGTATTTACCCCCAGCCTGGCCAGGCCATATATAGTATTGGCCGCCGAGCCGCCGGGGAAGCTGCCGATGAATTTTCGTTCCGCTTCCGGGATGTGTTCCATATCCCTGCCGGCTGCTGTCTCGGCGTCTCCCAGGGTACGCTCTACCCGGTAGACACGGTCGAGATTCAGCGCCCCCAGCCCGACCACTTCAATGTTGTTCATGGGAACCCTATCCCCCCCAAAAGTTTCTTGCAGGCGATGTGTCATTGCGAGGAGTCCCGATGCAATCGGCGCGACGTGGCAATCTGGGTGGAGGGCATCACCCCGCCTGGATTGCTTCGGCTTCCAATCGCTCATGTCCTTGTCATTCCGTACTTGATACGGAATCCATGTGGAGGGGGTAACTGGATTCCGGCTTTCGCCGGAATGACAGAATACCTATTTTCATAGCAATGACATTTCTCCATAGTCTCAAGACTTGCCTGAACTTCAAGATGAGTATTTTTGAATTTACCCCAGCTTGCCCGCTTCTTCCCTGGCCAGCTTTCTTATCCTCTGGTGAAGGGCGATTACGTCATCAATGTCTTTTCTGCCGGACAGCCAGTGGAGGTAGTTCCTGTCCTCCCTGCCCCCTGCCTTCTCCTTGGCCCTGACCGCTTTCTCGACCTCTTTTCGCTGTCCTTTCTGCCATGCCTGGAGAATATCGGTCAGGTCGCTGACGGCGGTGGATGCCAGTCCCATGGTAGCATAAGGCAGGGCGTACCGGCTGGCGTTGAAGGCAACCGCCAGTCCTCCGGCGGCTTCCACTGCCTGGAGCATTTCGGCATCGGTGATGCTGTCACCCACCACCACCCACCTGGCCAGGGGCTGGGCCTCTTTCTCAGCGAATTTGTTCAGGGCGTCCAGCTTACGCTGTCCCCCGACTGGCCTGACCTGTTTTATCGCCTTTCCGATGGGGGTGTTCGGTAATTTCTCCCGGAAGAAGCTGTCCAGGCTTTGCTTGATACGGGCATCATCGGTCGGCGGGTGCAGGGCCAGTATTTCCTGCTCGGCCTGCTTTAATAAACTCGATTCCTCCGGGCTTAAAGCAACACGGAGCTTGTCCAGCGGGAACGTTGTGCAGGCAACACGGTGGGCAAATATACCCAGCTTCTGGGTGATGTGTATGGCGTATTGCTGATAGGTAGTGGTAATACAGAACACCTTCCATCCGCTGTATTCCAGCCATGAGATGAGTTTCTCTGCCTCGCCGGTCAGGGTAGCCCTGGCGGCCAGACCAGAGATATCAGCCTCCGTGATACCGTGCAGCACCAGGAAGGGCACGATAAGGGCCAGGGTGTCCCCGGCCTCGTAGTCTTCCCTGCCTTCCAGCACCAACAGGTCATCGTAGCGGTTGATAACCTCGAAAATCCTGTCCCCGTCGGGAAATAGCTTCATCAGGTCGTAGGCGTTGTCCTGGGGTGATAGCGGCCCTTCAAGGTCAAAGCAGATAGTGTTCATATCAGATTTACCCTTTCTAACTGTTTATTGATTTCATCCGTTAGATCATATCCTTTTATCGGGTTTTCCGCGGCATTGACTACCTTTTTGTCGGCGGTTATCCTGATTTTACCATGGCTGAAAGCCTTCAGGGTGGCCGTGATCAGAGGAAACTCCCGGACGAGGCCGTGCTCACGGATGAGCTTGAATAAGGAATCCCTGGCTCTCTGCCTGTTGGCGCTGTCCGCATTTAAAGTCTTCATTTCTTGCCAGTA
>JAUYMF010000127.1 GCA_030698765.1 Dehalococcoidales bacterium | reverse complement strand
AATCCGTAAAACCATCCTCAGTTCAGATTGCAGGCTGAAATTCGCCTGCATGAAGGTGGAGTTGCTAGTAACCGCAGGTCAGCATACTGCGGTGAATACGTTCTCGGGCCTTGTACACACCGCCCGTCACGTCATGAAAGTTGGCAACACCTGAAGTCGATGGGCTAACCCTATTTATAGGGAGGCAGTCGCCGAAGGTGAGGCCAGTGATTGGGACGAAGTCGTAACAAGGTAGCCGTAGCGGAAGCTGCGGCTGGATCACCTCCTTTCTAGGGAGAGTACGGGTGTAATAACCCATCACTCCTAGGTCGGTCATTGACCTAATCAGTCAGTGTTCCTCCTTCCTCTCGCTATCCAGTTGTTAAGGTCTTTTTTTGTTTGAGGGGACGGAATTAAATGTCTTTTTCCGTAAAGCCAGCTAGCCTCGAACAAAAACAAATCATTTCATCCCTCCTTCAGCCTTATCTAACCGAGCTCTCACGTTTCCCTGATGAAAACCTGGATTATAAAGACGGGAACGGCACATACTTTTACCCTTACCTTAATGCTTACTGGCTGGAGAAAGAAAGATCTCCTTATCTTCTTTATGACGACAGAAGAATCGCCGGTTTCGCTCTGGTAAGGCAAGATGGGGAGCATTGGGAAATGGCCAAGTTTTATGTATTACCTGAGTTCCGTCGCTGCGGTCTGGGTATGACATGTGCTATGGAGATTTTTAAGAGACATCCCGGCGAATGGAGAATAGGATATAACAAGCAAAATCAAGCTAGCCGGGCACTATGGCAAAAGCTGGCAGAACTTTTGTCCAAGGGTGATATTCTGGCTGGAGCATCAGATGCCAGCCATGATTTTACTAGTTTTTTAGTCTAGCCTCTTTGGGCGGGTTCAGCTTACCCCTTCAATCTTCTCTCCTTTGAAGCTATAGCCTCACCCCTTTAATTGAGGCTGTCCGAAAATGTAATTCTTAGGGAGCAAGGCGACCGAAGAATCTGGGGGAGTGGTGAGGAGAGATGCTGAATAGTTTCCCCTAACCCAGATACTTCGCTTCGCTCAGTATGACAATTCTTCGTTTTCAGAAAACCTCTCAGGGGGATGGGTTTTAAAATACCCCTTGCTAGGGGAGACAGACCCAACTATCTTCTTCTATCCTCAAAATGACACAAAGGCTTGCTCCTCAAGCAGCACGTCAGTGATGAACATCGAGAAGGGCTGGTGCGTAATCATAAAATCTATCTTGCTTTCCCGGGCAATTGACGAGCCGCTGGCCCCGGCCGGGGTAAAGGTGGCGATTTCCCCGGGTTTCAATGACTCTTTACTGGTATCGGCCCCGGTGGCGCGTTCCGCGGCTTGTGTCAGGTCATTCACCCCGATGAGAGCCGGGTCGCCAATGTGTACGGGCGTTCCGTGCGCCAGTGGGAAACGGGCGGATACCTGGATTGACTTGATTGCCTCGAATGAGTTCTGATAGATACGGCAGGAACATATCATTGGTCCCTTGAAAGGGCCAACCGGATGGCACTGGAGATTGGTCAGGTAACCTGCCTGGAACCGGTATTGAATGTTGGCTGTCTTCAAGAACGGGTCAACGGACAGGCTGCAGCCGATGAGAAACCCCACCAGGTCATCCCGCCAGTACCGGGTAATGTCAGCGGGTTCGTCAACACACTCTCCATTCTGCCAGACCTGGTAGCGGGGCAGGTCAGTCCGTAAATCAGCCCCGGGCGCTACCAGCTTTGGTTCCGGGTCTCCCGGCTCGGTGACGTCTATCAAGGGGAAGGGGCGAGGATTACGGTGACAGAAGATGAGGAACTGAATAGCCAAATCCTTAGGTATGATAACCATGTTTGCCTGGGCATAACCGGCACAGGCATCCTGGGTTGACGCTGTCCACTCTCCTTTCCTGACCATATTCCGGAAATCTATAGGGTGCATGGCTGCCAGCCGGGTTCTATCAAATTGGAGCATATCGGCTACCTCCTTCTTGCGTATACATTACATAAGGTAACCCATTCCGCGAAGTAATGCAAATATGGGCGCGCAATCGTAAAACAAAATAACATCTGTGACGGCCCCGGTTGCTGCTGATAATCAGGTATCGCCCGTGAACCGGATAAGAAGGTTACAGGACAAGGCATCAAGCTTAATTCAGGTGTAGACTTGATTTTTCTCGTCTTATAGCATAGAATTAGACACGTTTCAAGGGCCATTAGCTCAGTTGGTTAGAGCACAGTCCTGATAAGACTGGGGTCTCTGGTTCGAATCCAGAATGGCCCACCATTCCGTTGTAAAACTTTCGAGAAGACGTTCTCTCTGGTATTTTGAAAGCTGACACGGATGCAAATATTGTCCTATCTCAGGTATGCCTCTGAGGATTTCTAAATCCTGAGCGCCTGCAGGGAGGTAGAAATGAGCGTAAAGAAGCCAACCGAATTATTAAAGGAAGAACATCAGGCTGTGCTGGAGAAGCTGGCCGCGCTGGAAAGTGCCATTGGAAATCTGGAGCAGAGAGAAAGTATCTCAGCAAGCTTAAGAGAGCTTGCCTCGTTTTTCGAGGTTGATTTTTGGGTACACTTCGATAAGGAAGAGAAGGCTCTTTTCCCCGAGTTTGATAACTTTATGCCCCGGGGTAGCGGACCGCTCGCAGTGATGCTGGACGAGCATGAAGTGCTGAGGGACACCAACGAGGCAATGCAGCAGGCCATTGGCAGTTATCTTGGCGATGAAGATAGTGCTGAAGTGAGGCAAGCAATAAGGCAATACGGGTCTCATTTTATTGAATTTCTCAGGGGCCATATCTTCAAAGAAGACAGCATATTGTTTAGCATGGCGGATATGCACCTGAATCCGGCACAGAATGACAGGGTGGTCAATCTTTTCGTCGAGATGGACAGAGCGAGTCAATCCAGATCACGCAAAGAAGGGTAAATCTGGCTAGACAAAGGCGCGGCAAGATTCCCTGGCTGAACCTTGTTATAGCGGCAACGTGAAGGAGAAAAGGGAACCTTTGCCCGGCTCGGACTCCACCCAGATTATACCCTCGTGAGCTTCCACCAAACGCTTGCAGACCAGTAATCCCAGCCCCAGTCCCTTGGCTGGCTTTGACGCGTTTTCCAGTCTTTCAAAGGGCTGAAAAAGGACGGGCTGCTGCTCATCCGGGATGCCAATTCTCTGGTCACTTACAGTGATGACAAGGTTATCAGTCTGAGTCCTGGCGGAAAGACATATCTCCGTGACTTCGCGGCTCCTTTTCCAGTGACACTCTCATTGGGAAGAGCACGTTCGCTTCGCTCGGTGTGAACCACGCGATGAAGCAAACTCAAATACTTATGAAGCTCGCTGCCTTAATTCATTTCGCAGCACCTTGCCAAGCATGTTTTTAGGCAGGACATTGATGAATTCAATCTGCGAGGGGACTTTGTACTCCGCCAGGTATTGCCGGCAGAAACTTACCAGCTCTCCGGCTGTAGTGTCTGCGCCTGGGCGCAAAATGACGTAGGCCGCAATGCGTTCACCCTGTACCGCATCGGGGACACCAATCACGGCTGCTTCCAGCACTTTATCGTGCTTTAGCAGGATCTCTTCCACATCCGCGGGGTAGACCTTATAGGCGGTGATGTAGTCAGTCCTTTGCACCTTGATCATATCCTTCTTGCGCCCGATAAATTCGAAATAGCCGTCTTCATCCATTCGCGCGATATCCCCTGTATAGAGGCACCCATCCTTTAATATTTTCGCGGTTTCCTCCGGGTTATGGCAGTACTCTCGCATTACCTGCGGTCCCCGGACTACCAGTTCGCCATCTTGCCCGGATTGAAGCGGAGCCCCGTTGTCCATGTCAACTATTCGACAGGTCGTGTCCGGCAGAGGCAAACCAATACCCTTTCTTTTCCCGTAAACCGGGTTGCAGGTTACTACGGGTGAAGTTTCGGTCAGGCCATAGCCTTCGACCAGCTTGCACCCGGTAAGGTGCTCGAACTCCTGCTGGACGGCAGCGGGCAAGGTATCAGCCCCGCTGAAGCAAAAACGCAAGGATGACAGGTCATAGCGGTGGAGTTCCGGGTAGTGGATGATAGTGTGGAATACTGCCGGTACACCCATGAGCAACGTGGG
This sequence comes from Dehalococcoidales bacterium, assembly GCA_030698765.1. NCBI lineage: Bacteria > Bacillati > Chloroflexota > Dehalococcoidia > Dehalococcoidales > Dehalococcoidales bacterium. The sequence goes on along the minus strand of JAUYMF010000127.1, from coordinate 15,249 downwards.
GCGGTGCTTGTTGAGGGCTTCAAGTAAACTGGCTGCCTCAAACCTTGGCAGAAGTATCATTGTTCCCCCAACATACACGGGCCAGTTCATCGAAGTGGTCATTGAAAAGGCGTGGAATACGGGTAACACGGTGAGGAAGACCTCGTTGCCGTGGCTGACGTCAGGCATCCAGTGATGGCATTGAAGGAGGTTGGCAATCAGGTTATCGTGGGTCAGACAGACCCCTTTAGGCACCCCGGTAGTGCCTCCCGTATAAAGTGTCACCGCCACATCGTCATGTCTGACCTCCGGCTCAACGGCATCCACCCGCGTTTCCTCAGTCAGCAAATCTCGCATCCGGATGATGCTGTTCCCGGCGGGAGACGCAATCTCTTTATGTTTCACTATTGGGAAAAGGATGTTTTTGGGAAATGGCAGGAATTCCTGCAGGCCGCTGATGATGATGTGTTGCAGCCCGGCTCTCTGCTTAACCGAGTTCACCTTGCCAAATAAAGCCTTCAAATCAAGGGTTATCACCGTCCTGGCCCCGGAATCTTCCAGCAAATGGAGCAGTTCTCTGTCTACGTACAGGGGATTAGCCGGCACAACCACAGCACCGGCCTTCAAAATACCGTAGTAAGCGATAACGAACTGCGGCGAATTAGGCAGGAAGAGGACTACTTTATCCCCCTTCGAGACACCCAGCCGCCGGAGAGAAGCGGCGAATCGATTGACCAGTCTCCGTAACTCGTGGTAGGTGATCTTTTTACCCATAAAGATAATCGCGGTATGGTCAGGGTATCTGTCTGAGGTTTCGTCCAGCAAGGCCTGGAGCGTCGTCCCGGGGTAGTTGATGCCTGGCGGTACGCCTTTGTCGTAGGAATTTAACCACGGTAGTGTCATATTATCCCCGTCCTCTTGGCGTACTGTCATACCGTTAGCCTACCTGAGTCTAACGTCGAAATATCCCCAGGCTATGTGCATTTCCGGGCTATCACTAATCCCGTAAGCCCAGACAAGGGTTTGTATATCCTCGACCAAAGGAATATCAAAATCATCTTCAGGGGCAATCGGGCGTTTGAACTCGATTATCGTGTACCCGTCTTCTTCTCTACCGCCGAACTCGATAATATCGTCTGTTCCGCCAAGCTCGGTATCCGGCGAATGATGAGTTCTGCCGGTGCCGAAGTGGTCCTCGACTATTGCCTCCCCGTCGTCAGTCACGTAGGCAAATATTATCTCGGCGTTTCTCATTCCTTCACCGGCGGAAATACCGATACCCATCCATCCGGTGGTCTTTACCTTCAAGCCAACATTTATATACTCGCCATCGGTACGGTATGATATCTCGTAATTGCCTTCGTCCAGAACGCGGGTGATAAAATATTCCCGGGGGCCGATGACGCCATCAGGCCGCCAGGTCTCATCGAGCAATGTTAGCCACCTCACAGTATACCGCGGGTATTGCCCTGTGCTTGCGAATAAAGGAGACGAAATGATGCCTAACGCAACCTGGAGGATGATAAGGGCTGCAACGACATAGCCGACCCTGCGGTGCACAGACTTCATCAGATGTCTGCGGGAGGAAAGACCGGTAGTAATCTGAACTGCGGACATCATCACTAACAGCAGACCCCCTAGTCCGTGGATGGAGTTCAGGGGACGGACGTCATCCGAAATGACCATCCAGAGTCCGTAACTCAAAGCGGCTATGATAAGGAACCCCATTGTAATACCATGTTTCCGGTGAAAACGGAATCTATTACGGTTCGGAGGTCGCCGTATTCTTCCCGCGAGCGTTGCGCCGAGAGTCACAGTAACAGCAGCTAGCCCGAAGGCTGTCAGTCCAATAATGGCATGACCAATCCATCTGTACTCGCTGTTGGGAATAAAAAGAATACCCGCAATGAGCGCTATCGATGTGATTACGGTTGACAGATTTGCGGCAATTCTTGTTTTAAGACGCGACCATAAGTATATGAAGTCAGAATCCTCCAACTATCCTTATACTATAATTATAAGGCCTGAGTTAAAGAACTTCCATCCGGACCGGCAAACACCGCACCAGCAGATTAGAGTAGCTTGCCAGGTCACGTTTTACGGGAACTCAGCTTCGGTTATTTCTTCGACATATTGCCTGGCCACGGAATCAGTGCAAATCTTGTCCAGCAGGTCCACTTCCATGCCCTTGATAGGCTTCATTTTGGCTGATTTCATGCTCTGCATCTTCAATCATAGCAATATACTACAACAAATGGATAACGTCTAAGACAAAAGTCGGCGGAAGTGATCCCGATGGCAAAGTTGGCAAGGGACTTGGCGGACATAGCAATAAACTGAAGCCCCGGCTCAGGCTCTGTGATTCTCTAAACCATCAAGTAGCACGCGTAGTACTGTTTCTTCTTATGCTTCTATTTTCCGCTGAACCTCTCTACCTCTTCTCTTTACAGGTTGGTCTGGCAGAGCGTCCGATGGTCCGGCAGCCCATAAAGCGAATACCCGGGTGAGTGCCTCGTAGGAGTTTTCGCCGGTTTGTTTCTCCTTTTCCAGGCAAAGGTGAGTGTAGTTGGTCAAGACCAGGGCTGCGGTTGCAGACAGGGCTGCTCGAGCAGCCGCCATTTGAGTAAGAATATCTGAACAATCTCTCTCTTCCTCCACCATGCGGGCGCAACCTCTTATCTGTCCGGATATTCGTTTCAGACGGCTTACAACTTTTTCTCTAGGTACTGGCAATTCGTTCATTTATATTCCCTTCCTTGTCCGGTAATACTTCTTGACAAACACTAACCACCGCAAACGGCTACGCGGCGTATTATCAGGGAGGTTGTATGTTTGGCTCGTTTGAGGGGATCATTGGTGAGCTACGGGATAAAGTTGGTGCTCCTTATGATGCCTTTCCCGCAGAAATGATGAAATACGGGAAGGCTGGTGTCTCCGGTTGGGGAACGCTCTGCGGCGCGTTGAATGGAGCGGCAGCAGCGATATACCTGGTCTCTGACCCTAAGGCAGGTGACGGGATGATAGATGAGCTTTTTACCTGGTATGGCGCTGAGGGGTTACCTGACTACCATCCCGAGAGTCCGAAATTTGACATTGAACCTTCTGTTGCACAGTCGCCGCTCTGTCATATCTCCGTAACGACGTGGTGCGAGACTACCGGCTTTAAGGCGTTGTCACCGGAGCGAGCAGAGAGGTGCGCATGGCTAACCGCTTCGGTCGTAAGGCATACTGCCGAATTGCTTAATGCCACGACTGAAGGTACAGTTATTGCTATGCCGGCACTGTCAGCGGAGGTAAGCGGATGCCTGGCATGCCATGGCAAGGGAGGACCGATAGAAAACGTACATGCCAGTAAGGCGACGAGCTGCGCGATTTGTCATGAGCCTCATGCGATACCACCGAGGTAGTGGCGTTAAGTTCTCACAGGAATAGTCAGCAAAGGCGCCTCGTCCAGCGCAAGGAGAATCTATTCAGGGGGACGTTTCTCTTGTACGGATGTCAGATAGCTTGTTGGCTACAGGCCAGGTATGCTGTAGACCTGAAGTCGTAGCTATAAATAATATCGTTTAAGGAAGCAAACTGACTGCCCACTTAAGCGTGGTGATCCTTTTTATCTTCCAGCGGCACCCACCAGGTCATTCTGAATGTTTGCCAAACCCCGCCCATTGCAGTACCTTGTCAGACGGCTGGTAACTGACCCGGTTACATACTCCTGGCGATGGTGAGCAATTCACGCTCGGAGCGAGTGGTGATTACCACATAGTAATAATCTCCTGACCTCCAGTAGACTCCGCTAAGCAACTGGCCGTCAGCCCTTACTCCGGTTATCAGGACTCCTTTACTGACTCCTATTGACACCGGGGTCTTTTGACGGATGGTCTCGAACCAGGGCAGGTCTACAGGCAGGTCTTCAAGATCAGACTTTATCTGGGATATTATCATGGTTTCAAAGTTACCGTAGCGAGATAAGAACAGCAACTGCATCATGAGCACCGGTTTGCGTTGTCCGTAGATTTCAGCGGGAGGCCAGGAAAGGTAATCGGGGAAATAAGAGGGTACCGCTACCCGGAATCCCAGCACGGCTTCAGCTTCTTCCATGCTTGAGTATTTTCGATAGCCGGCTTCAGGGGGATTAATGTAGTCCGGTACTGCCCCCAGAAAAAACAGGACTAATGCTACCATACCCGATACCAGTGCCGGTGTCAGTATGATCCGTGGAACTGCTTTCAGAAATTGCATCATCGACAAAGTGCCCTGCCAGACCTGATGAATTACACGATGAAAAAGAGCAGCACCGCCAGTATTAGCGCGGTAACCGCAACTCGTAGATTCTGGTAATCAATACTGTTCACCCCGTTAGTCTGCGTAACTCGCTCTACTCTCTCCCTGGTCAGGTTCCGGCGGGCAGTGTTTTGCAGCGAGGTGATTCCTGGCCAGAGACGTTGCTTCGTGGCAGCAGATTTGACCGCCGCCGAATGCCGGAATATCTTGAGTAGTCCGGAAGTAAGCGATAGCCGTTTTCCGGAAGAACGGATAGCCATGTCATCGCAGAGCTTTTCGTTATCGTTAATAATGCGGTGAAAGACAAGAAGTCCCACCGGGTTATAAAAGAGCCAGAAGCGCAAGACCAGCAACACCCGGTTTATCCGGGTAACCGTCCGGCTGTGGTGGGCGATTTCGTGGGCGATAACCGCCTGAAGTTCATCAACATCCAGCAGGTCTATCATCGCCGCCGAAAGCACCAGTGTCCCGTGATTTGAGATGTAAGCCACGGGAGTATTTTCCGGGGACAGTAGTATGGCGGGTGTGAGGGCAGGTTCATTCCTGCCTGTATTGGCCAGTGCCTTATCCAGCCTGGGGTATTGCCCCCTCTTGATAGCGGGAAATGACGGGCGCTTTGTTAAATAGTGTGTGCTCAGCGGGAAAGCCTCTTCAATAAGAAATATAGCGGCAGTCGCCAGCAGTATAAAGGTGAAAAGATGCCAGATAGTGATACCCCCACCCAGTTCCAGTGCCAGCCACTGGTTAACGTCAATCAAGGCTACCTGCTCGCGGAAATACTCACTGACCCTGTCCGGGTAAAGCAGGTAGTAGAGTGGGGGACACAACGCCGGCAGGAACAGCGCCAGAAACCGGAACTTAATCCGGAGTAATGGCTCGTGTATATGCCATATTGCCATTACTGTTTCAACGACTATTACGGTGATTAACGAGTAGGATACAGCCTGGGTCAGGTAATGGCCTAAGAATGACTCAAAGAAAAGCATTTTTTATTGCGACTCGTTAGCCGGGTCTGCCGTGCCCTCGCCGGAGGGGAGATTGTCCGCTCCGCTGCCCGGCCGGATAGTCTGCAACTCCGCATACTCCATCGGGTGCTCTTCAAGCATTCGCTCTCTGGAGATTTTTCCGGTGAAGATGGTCATATCCGCCGGGAAGACGCCCGGCCGTAAGATTACGTCATACAGGTGCCAGATGATAATGACCAGGACCGCCAGCGTGGCCTCATACCCGTGAAACTCCACGGCGGCGGCTACTACCTGGCCGGGTACGACTCTGGTCACAGCCACGGGAAAAGCCAGGATAAAGCCGGTAACCGTTATCACCAGTCCCCCGAGGATAAGACCCCAGTACTCAAACTTCTGCCGGTAGTCAAAACGGCCCAATAGTGGTGGCTTATCCGCAAAACCAAAGCCGTGTCGCAGCGCTCCGACGACGTCATGAAAGTCCTGGATAGTAGGAACCATGGTCAACCGGCGGTGTTTGACGAAGAATAGGTAAGCTACGTAGCTAAAATGGTAGATTATCGATAGTGTGAACACCAGGCCGAAAATACGGTGAATCAGCCGCGTGTATTCAATTCCTCCCAGTCCCAGGATTACCCATTCCCCCCAGCCTGTCGTGTAATAACGCTGGGCAAGTCCGGTTACCGACAGCACGATGAAGGATACCATCAGTACCGCGTGCTCAATACGCTGCCGGACACTGAACCTGGTAAAATACTTCTCTTTAGCCTCAGCCTGGCTGGATTCACTGATTTTTTCCCCGGTAATAGTCATCTGTCCTCCAATGCTACCGGTTCGTTATTCTGCGCCACAGGTCAAGCAGGACATGAACGGACAGCCCAATCAGTATGAAGGGTATCAGTATCCAGTAGAACCACCTGACGAAGAATATCAGTGGTGCCTTACTGATACTGGGTTCGTAGTGGGATAACCATGCCCCCGGGAAATTGGCGGTGACATCATCATGGCACTTGCCACAGGTCGTCACCAGGTTGCTTTTTATCACCGGCGAACCGGGGCTATTAACAGCCTGAATGTCATGGATGCCATGGCAGTCAGTGCAGACTGCCTCTTCCACCCAGATGTCCCTGGCCTGCTTCTCCACCAGCGCCACCGTGCGACCATGGAAATCATTAAGATAGGTTTTGACTACATTAGACGATATCCCGTACTTCTCCATCAATTGCTCGTTGCTGTGGCAGTTACTGCACAGGTGCACGGACTCAATGCGGAAAGACGCCGTCCTGGGGTCTTCAATGGTATGGGACTGGTGACAGTCAGTACAGACCGGGACATCAAAGTTATCTTCTTCAAGTAACGCTTTTCCGTGTACACTGCCGATATATTCCTGTGATATAGCCTGGTGGCACTGGGAGCAGGTCTGCGAGATTTTAGCTCTTGGTTGAGAGGGAAGAGCCACGTCGTGTGCCCCATGACAGTCAGTACAAAGAGGGGCTCTTAAGTCGCCGCCTGACAGCATCTCATAATGGATACTATCCAGGGTCTTGGTGTAGTTGTCAAAGTGGCATCTCTTGCAGAGGTCATACTGAGCGATGCTGTATTCCCGGAGGCTACCGACCTCTCGCGTGGGGTGGGGATAGTCCGAGATAGCGCTATGGCAATCACTACAAAGGAGTTTATCCCCATGAACCGAGCTGGCATATCGCTGAGGGTCAATATAGAGCGGCAGCATTTCTCCGCCGGAGAATGTCATGCTGAGATCAGGCTGGCTATGGCACTGCTGGCAGGACTCGTCAGATAGAGGTTCTTCTCCGGCCATACCGGAAATCGAATGACAGACCAGACAGGAACCCTCGTTATAGCTACTGTGGTTCTGCGGTACCGGGTTCAGTCCCCGAGAGTCATGACAGCCCAGGCATTCTTCTTGTCCGGTAACACTGTGTGGGATGGGTGGAGCTCCGTTACTGGCTTCGGCTAACCGGGCATATACTATCCCCATCAGGATAATGCCCGACAGGACAATTATTAGTGGCTTCCCGAACCTTGCCAAGGTAGACCTCCTCTTAACAATGAGGCCGTCCCACTATATATCCGGCAAGTAAACTTAATGCTCCATCCCTTATTCTATCACAAGAACCGGCGCTGGTAAAGCGGACTGCCTCATTTCGATGATTCTTCCGGTCTGCGGGGAGCTTTACTGCTCACCGCTTTGCCTCCGTATGGTTATTTCCTCCTCCAGTTTTTCCAGTTCCTCTTCGCTTTTGACCTCCGGATTCTCATCCGGGGTGGTGCCATGCCGGATGAAGTAGGCCCGTTCCGGATTCCAGCCTGCGGCGCCCAGTTGCACTGTCCGGCGTTCTACTGTTACAATCGCTCGCCAGAGCCGGTAGCCGACAAAGCTGACGAACCCGGCAATGCCAACCAGGGGAAGGAAGATGATGAATGCCAGACCAATGAAGGGGCCGGCTATCATTGCCAGTACCGGTGGCACTCTGATGTAGTTGACTTCTTTGGTGCCTGGAAGGAGTCGAGCCTTTTCGTGAAGCTGGACGAATTCACCGTTAGCCAGGTTGAGGTAAACACCCCGTGGTCCCTTTTCTGTTCCTCGATACTTCTTCATTTTGTTCCTCCTCTCTTTTCAGTCTCAATTATATTGTAGAGGAGAGTATAGAATCCGGGTATCGGTACTGTGCCCTAGTTTGTCCGATTGAACAGTGTAGAGGGCCGGAAAAAGAAGGTATTTGAGGACAAAAAATAGTGGAAAGACAGCAGGAACGGGACTAATCGTCGGAAGAGATCACTCCCTGGCGGATGGCATACTTAATCAGCTCGGCGCGGTTATGGAAATCGAGCTTCTCCATGATGTTGGCGCGGTGTGTCATCACCGTTTTGATGCTTAAAGAGAGAGTATCGGCAATCTGGCGGCTGGTGTAGCCCTCAGCAATCAGCTTGAAAACGGTCTTCTCGCGGTCACTGAGGCGGTCGTAGGGGGCTTCCCCGGCGGCGGTTTCAGGGTGTTCCAGGTAACCCTTGATTACCCTATCCGCGATTGCGGGGTCGACGAAGGATTTTCCCTGCGAAACAGCCCTTATCGCCGCTACCAACTCGCTACCTACCGCTTTCTTGAGCACGTAACCGGCCGCGCCCGCCTTGAGGAAACGGTAGATATACTCGCTGTCATCGTATTGAGTCAGTACCAGCACCCTGCTGAGGGGGTTTGTCTTTATAATCTCCAGGGTGGCTTCCAGCCCACCCAGGCCCGGCATGGCGATATCCATCAGGACTACATCCGGTGCCAGTTTACCGACCTGGATGATTGTTTCTCTACCATCGGCGGCTTCGCCGACCACCTCAATATCATCATGAGTGGCCAGTATCATGCGTATCCCTTCCCTGACGATAGCGTGGTCATCAGCAATAAGAACTCTAATTTTGGTCATTTTGTCACCTCATTGCTTCAGGGGAACTTCGACGGTGATGCGAGTCCCCTTGCCCGGTTGCGATTCAATGCAGAATTGCCCTCCGAGCAACTCGATACGCTCCCGCATACCCAGCAGTCCCACCCCCTGGTTTTCATCCGCATACTGCTTTAATATCTTCATATCAAAGCCGCGGCCATCATCCTCTATCTCGACGGCAATTATCAAATCCTTGAACTCCACGTTAATCAACACGTTATTGGCCTGGGCATGTTTGGCGATGTTGGTAATGGCTTCCTGCCCAACGCGGAACAGTGCTATCTCAATCTGTGGCGGTAGTTCTTTTTCTTCGCCGGTTACCTCAACCCGCGCCTTGATATTCAACTCCTCGAGGCGGTTCTGCGCGTACCAGCGTAACGCTGACAGCAGCCCCAGGTCATCCAGCACCGATGGGCGCAGGTCAAAGATAACCTTGTGCACGTTATCCAGAGTGCTTACCGCCAGACTTCTGATGTCAGCGAGCATGCCTTTTATCTTGTTTGCATCTCCGTCGGGGATGGCAGTGGCTGCCTCCAGTCTCATCACCAGGCCCAGTATTGACTGGGTAGTCTCGTCGTGAAGCTCCCGGGCAACCCTGCGGCGTTCCTCCTCCTGAACCATCAGTACCTTTTGCAGTAGCTGTCCGCGGGAGGCTTCCTTACGCTCTATCTCACGGTAAGAGTCCTGTAACTGGCGGGTTCTTTCCTCTATCTTTGCCTCAAGCTGGCGGTTCCATTCCTGGATTTCCTCTAATGATTTTTTCAGCTCTATCCGCATTACGTCAAAACTCCGGCCGAGTTCGCCAATTTCGTCACTGCCCAGGTCCGGTACCGGCCGCAAAAGATTACCGCGGGAGATATCCTGGGCTACTGTTTTGAGCTGGCCGATCGGCCTGATGAGGCTGCGGGCCATTCCCCAGCTCAGGAAGGAAACAACGATCACGGCTAATACTCCCGCAATCATGAACGTAGACTCCAGTGTACGTGCCGGGGCCATGGCTTCCTCTTTTGATTGACTTACCGCCACAGACCACGGGGAATCAGGCAGGCGCGCCAGTTCCGTCAACATTTCAGGGTTACTGTCGTTCTCCCAGGCGGTGAACATACGCCGGGGGTCGCTGCTGGTCAGTACCACCCTCCGGCTATCAATAATGTCAATGTATCCGGTCTCCCCGAGTTTGACCGGCAGGATAAATTGGCGTAGCGTATTCCTGGCGGGGTCAATCTGTCCACCGACCAGACCAGCGACCTGGCCTTCACGGTTGCGCAAAGGAGCGATGACGAAGATGACTCTGTTGCCATCAAGGGTGTTTGTGAAGACGTCTGAGACCAAAGACCTCTTGGTGTTAATCGCCTGTAATACCGGTGGATAATCGCCGACGGGAGCATCGACAAAGCCCTGCCGGAACGGCTCCGCCCACACTATCTTCCCGTTCAGGTCAGTGATAAATACAATATCAAAGATAGAGTCGAGATAGGCACTGTGGAGAGCTCTTCGCTCCGGCTCCGGGTCTCCGTCCTGAATATCTAACCCCGGAGCAAATTGAACATTTTCCAGACGCTCAAGGTTCTGGCGGAGAACATAACCCAGATGGCTGGCAACTGCCTGTGATAGAGCCTGGTTCTCGCGGGATACGCGCTCCAGGCTCTGCTGCGCGGCTATCCATCCGGATATTGCCAGGACTGCCAGCACCGGAATCATAATCACCGTTACCAGGAGTAGTATTCTCCGGCCGATGTTAGACTTCAGGACAGCGTACAATTGATACCTGCCATTGTCAGTTTAATTCCGCGCTATAGTATTTTACCATATATTGGGACGGACGACTGAAAACGGCGAAGGATATCAGGAATCAAAGGCACATAGAAAGCGAGTAACGGCATATTGACAAAGACCGCTTGACGGCGCTATTTGTTTCTTCTCTAACGCTTTTTTCCGGTTTTGGTCTGGGGACAGTGCTCATGCCGGCCTTTGCTCTCTTCTTCCCGATACCGGTGGCGATAGCCGCCACCGCCGTGGTTCACCTGGCTAATAATATCTTTAAGGTGATCCTGGTAGGGCGGAACGCGGACTGGGGGGTGTTCCTTCGCTTTGCTCTTACGGCGGCTCTGGCGGCTATCCTTGGCGCCTGGCTGCTGGGCAGATTATCTTTCATGCCGGCTTTTACTTCCTATCAAATCGGGAAAAGGATATTTGACATAACACTGGTCAAGCTGGTTATTGGTGCGTTGATTATTGTCTTTGCTCTGTTCGACCTGATACCGAAGTTGCAAGGCATGGCGTTTGACCGGAAGTACCTGCCGCTGGGCGGGGTATTATCAGGCTTTTTCGGGGGACTGTCCGGCAATCAGGGGGCCTTCCGCTCAGCCTTCCTGATAAAGAGCGGTCTGGGTACAAAGGCGTTCGTCGGCACCAATGGCGTCTCCTCTTTTCTGGTTGACCTGGTACGCCTTGGCGTATATGGGGCTACTTTCTACACGGCTAACTTTGCAACCATCGACGGTGATATATGGCGACTGGTGCTGCTCGGTATAGTCTTTGCCTTTATCGGGTCATTCGTCGGCTCGCGGCTGGTAAAGAAGGTAACTTTGAAGGCTGTGCAATACGTTGTTGGCATTATGCTCTTGATTGTTGGCACGGGACTGGCAACGGGGTTGTTGTGATGAATAACCTGCGTAAGAACGCTGTCTGCGGGACCTGTACATTAAAGCTGGTCACCATTGCTTACCGGCGCGCTCCCTGGTTCCGCCTGCTGCGCGAGCCACTGAAGCTGGGTATGCGTTGCCTGTCACGTATTCATCATGTTGATACCGCGGAGTACCTGGTACGCACCCCTGCCTGTTTCAACTGCATCCGGTTTTACAAGCTGGCTTTAAAAGAAAAGTCGGCAACTTTCCGCCGACTTCATGGATTATTGAATCCGCTGTTCGATTATTTTCTGGAAAATATTGGAACGAAAGAGGAACTGGGACAATCCAGGTCATACGCCAAAAGGGCCACAGAGGGTGCGTTGAACGACAATGAAATGAACGACTGGATGCGCGGGATGAAGACTGGCTTTTAGTCTGGAAAGTGACGGAATCAGCCCCTTCTTCTTTAAAAATTTCGGGGACAGTTCCGGGTGGCCCGCTACAGGTAACCGTTTACATTAACTACCGCTTACCTGACCAGCTCACCCACTACGGGAAATTTCTCCAGAAGTCCGGCATCGTGCGGGGCTTGTTCCAGTGCCTCGGTCAGGTCAGAACCGGCACGGTGCATCACCTGGTGAGTGCCCTTTCTCCAGTGATAGCTGGAAGATACATCGTAAACCTTGCCGTGGTAGGCAGTATAGATTATGCCGCTGCTGCCATCGTACTTTTTAAGTTCTTCCCTGGTGAATGTTCTCATCGTGTCTCCAGGCTATACGGGTTCAGCCGAAAGCGACATCGAGCAGCATCATAACAGCGAAACCAAGCATGCCACCCATCGTCGCCAGATCGGTATTGCCGCCACGCTGGGCTTCAGGTATCAGTTCTTCGATAACGACAAAAATCATGGCTCCGGCAGCAAAAGCCAGGGCGTAGGGGAGAATAGGTTGAGCGATAATAACGGCGGTAGCGCCAATGACTCCGGCAAACGGCTCAACGGTGCCTGATAGCTGACCGTACCAGAAGCTCTTCCGGCGAGACAGTCCTTCCCTGCGCAGGGGCATGGAGACCGCCAGCCCCTCCGGAAAGTTCTGAATGCCGATGCCGATGGCAAGAGCTATTGCTGCTCCCAGGGAAGCGGCGGGCAGACCGGCGGCAAGAGCGCCGAAAGCGACGCCTACCGCCAGGCCTTCGGGAATATTATGCAGCGTTATGGCAATGACAAGCAGAGTGCTGCGGTGCCAGCCGGTTTTGATACCTTCCGCCTCTTCCACCGGGAAGCCAAGATGCAGATGGGGGAGTACCCGGTCAATTCCTCTCAGGAATACCCCACCCATCAGGAAACCGATCACGGCCGGCATCCACGAAGGTATATCTTTGCCCTCGGACATCTCGATAGCGGGCGCCAGTAATGACCAGAAGCTGGCGGCAATCATGACACCGGCCGCAAAGCCGAGCATGGCGTCCAGGACTCTGCGGCTCACTTCTTTGGCTGTAAACACCGCGGCGGCTCCGGCGGCGGTCAATCCCCAGGTAAAACACGTCGCCAGGAGCGCCTGTAACACCGGATGCAGGCTCTGAAAGAAATCAATCAACGTTTCTTACTATTGCCGGAATCACGAAGGGGGTCGGCGATTATTTGACCTCCTCCTGCAATTCTTCACCCCGCGGCTACCTCAGAAACTTGGAAACAAAGGGAGAAGTCTCACCGCGTCTCAGGAAGTGCCCGGAAGGGCCTTCACCCAGGAACTCGGAAAACCAGGACTCGTGCTGTATCTCCTCATTGAGGATAGATAGCGCCAGGTCATAGGTGCGATGGTCTTTACCGGCGGTAATATTGCAGATGTTCGTATACCCCCTGACCGCGCATCTTTCCGCTTCTACCAGTACCGTGAGCATTGCGGTTATGTCCCTGGGGTTCTCAGGCAGGGCGGCGGGTGGGCAAGCCGAGCAGTCATGAAAATCGACCATGCTCTCCGGTAATTTACCACCCAGCTCGTATATCCGGGGAACAAGCGCCTCAAAGTGGTTACGGTCTTCGATCCTGGCGGTCTCCGCAATTTCCTTGATCGTCTCACCATCCAGTCCAATAAGGTTCGCCCTGAGAATGGTATAGTAATAATAAGTTGTTAACTCGGCCGCGGCATTGTTGACCAGTAATTGGAGCAGTTCTTTTACATTGATTCCAGCCCTTTCTACCATTTCTATAGCTACTTTCGCCATCTGTTTACTCCTTCCCTTCGATTTTTATGATAAGCGTCACTGAGGAGCCTTCACCCGTGATCTTCTCCGGTCATCGGTTGCGATGTTATCTCTGGCGCGCGCAACCTGGATACTGGTATCTCCCCCGTTAGGGGACAGTCTTGCCGTGGAACAGTTCACTCCCGGCACCGGGATAGACTACCCGCTTCTCTGAAGGCGTAGACTGCGTTACTCCGGGCCATACCCTTTCCTGAGGTTCGGCGCCGGCCAGTGTTACCGGAGATGGCGCTTTGTCTCTCATCTGGGGACTTTTGCGGATATCAATTCCGGGCACATTATGGGAAAACTCGATGGGGATACCATTGGGGTCATGGGCATAGATAGAGTGAATGAACCCGTGGTCAATGACATCGGATACCGGGAAGCCGGCGGCTTCAAGCCTGTCTTTAAGCTCCCAGAGGTCATCTTCGCTGGCAACACCGAAGGACACATGGTCAAAAATAAACGGCCCTTTTACCGGGCGGCCGTGTTCCTTGTTTGGCACCGGCTCAACCCCCGGCCATTCAAAAAAGGCGATGAGGTCAGTCCCGGAAATTTCAAAGAAGTAATGCCGGTATCCCGGCTGCCCCAGTCCGGCAACAAGCCGCATCCCAAGGAGGTCCCTCCAGAAACGGATGGTCTCATCCATGTCTCCGGTAGCCATCGCCAGGTGGTTTACCCCGTTAAACTGCGCCATTCTTGTTCTCTCCGGGCTTCATAAAGCTCTCTGGGTGGGATGATGACCTTTGAGACTACCCCAGGGTTACCTCTTTGGCCGACTGCCAGAGTCCGTGAATGTTGCAAAGGGCTGAGGCATAGATGACGCCGGCTTTACCCGTCTTGATGGACAGGCTCACCTCATGGTGAGTGTAGATCGAGCTTTTATCGGGGCCTTCCGTAGATTCGCCGTGGGCCGAGAATTCAAAGTTCCCGATCTGATAGGTGAACTTTTCTCCCTCCGGATGGAAATATACCGAAATCCAGCGGATATGATGCTCGGTGGTGTTGGGGTGGGCGATTTCCTTGCCCAGGGTAACTTTTACCGGGAATAGTTCACCGGCCTTGACCCGGTCCGGGCACTCGATTACGGGAATATGCTTTTCTGTTTTCCAATCGGCGGTCTGGAATAGTTCTCCAAATTGTTTCATCACTGGCTCCTTTCTCCTTGCTATTTTACTGGCCTTGCTTTACCGTTACAGATTCAATGATCGCTTTATTGAAGCGGGGAATGTCAGCCGGTTTGCGGGAGGTAATCAGGTTGCCATCAATGACCACCGGCTCGTCAATCCACTGGGCACCGGCATTCTGGAGGTCAATTGCCACCGACGGCCAGGAGGTGACGCGCTTTCCCCTGACCACTTCGGCTGATATGAGCAGTTGGGGCCCGTGACAAATAGCGGCGACAACTTTACCAGCCTGGTAAGCCTGCCGGACAATATCAATCATGGGTGGATGGAGACGCATCTTGTCAGGGGCGTAACCCCCGGGAATGATAATGACATCAAAGTCTTCAGCCTTAACTTTATCCGCAGTTGTGTCCGCCATTACCTCTCCGCCTCTTTTCCCTCTGTACTTTGGTTTTGACCCGCTACCCACAACCACCACCCTGGCGTCAGCGTCTTGCATCGCTTTCATTGGCTCCAAAAGCTCGGAGTCCTCAAAATCATCTTCGGCTAGAATCGCAACGCGTTTTCCATT
>JAUYMF010000126.1 GCA_030698765.1 Dehalococcoidales bacterium | reverse complement strand
CTTTAGTGTAGTGTCTCACTAATAACTTAACAATGTCATTCCGTACTTGATACGGAATCCAGGTGGGGTGATGATGCTGGATTCCCGCTTTCGCGGGAATGACAATATGAAGTGTATTGTAAAGGTATCTCTGAGACACTACATTAGTTACTTTATATGATACCTTTGGTTAAGACGGAAGAAATTTGCGCTACAGGCGCTTGACCATGTAATCAGCCTGTGAGCGATAACCGAACTCGGTGCGGTAGTATTCCCGGGCGCCGGTGCCGCTCAAGACCGCCATCTGCCGGGCTTGAAATTCAGCGCGGGCAATCCTCTCCGCTTCAGCTACCAGCGCCTTGCCGGTGCCCTTGTGCTGGGCGGCGGCCGGGTTCTGCCGGTTCAGAGGGACCTCGGCGCCGTAGACGTGCAGCTCCCTGATAAGAGCCAGGCTGCCATCAAGCTGTCCCAGTCTGGCGACGGGTCTGGACTGGACTCTCATCCGTAACAGACCGAAGAGCGTTTCCCGCTCATCCTCCAGGGACAGGAAGATTTCTTTACCTTCAGAGGCTTCGTAGTCTATTCTGACCATCCGGGGTTCCCCTGTTTCCCACCCGTCCTGTACGCGGTGGCCGTATTCCCGGCACCGGATGCACCGGCAGCCGGTGCCCAGTTCCCTCATTCTGTGCTTGACCACGTCCCGCAGGGAATCCTTAAGACCGCCGACAATGAATTTGGAGGGGATATCACGCAGCACGCGTGATATCCGGACATACCCGGGCACGATAGATTTGATATCAGCCACCAGGTCGGTCATCACGCTGGCGGGATACGGCTGGTAGCTCCCATCCTGGTACCATTTCTCCAGTTCGGTGCCCGCCACTACCATCGTGGGATATAGCTTCAAGCCGTCCGGCCTGAAGCGGGCGTCACTGAATAGCTGCCGGGAAAGCTCCAGGTCTTTCTCCGGCGTGGAGCCGGGCAGTCCCGGCATCCAGTGGTAGTGTACCTTAAAGCCGTGTTCCCGCAGCAGACGGCTGGCTTTGACCACGTCCGCTACCCGGTGCCCTCTTTTTACCAGCCCGTAGATTTCATCATCCAGCATTTGCACCCCTAGCTCCACCCTCGTAGCGCCGAAATCGAGCATCCTCTCTATCTCTTCCTGCCGGCACCAGTCAGGTCTGGTCTCCAGGCATAGCCCGGTGCAGCGGTGGCTGGCGGTCTCGTTAAGTAGCTTGGCTTCTTCCAGAGTGGCCGATTCCCGGTCATTCAGGGCGTCATAGCAGCCCTTGATAAAGCGGTACTGGTAATCTTCGGGGTAAGCCAGGAAAGTCCCGCCCATGATGATTAGCTCGACCTTGTCCGTGGGGTGTCCCATATCAGACAGGATGCGCAATCTCATTCTGACCTGACTGGCGGCATCATAGTCGCACTGCCGGGCGCGCAGCACCGCCGGCGATTCCGGGGTATAGCTGCGTGGTATGGCTGTGTAGGTGGGGCAGTAGACGCATTGTCCCGGACACGCCATCGGCTGGGTCATTACCGCCACCGGGGTTACCCCTGATATTGTTCTGGTGAATTTCCTCATTGTATACTGCAAAGTGTAATTAGTACCAACTTTCATAATTAAGTGGTCTTAAGCGCGCCGTTCGTGGTGAGCCTGTCGAACCACCGGCGCGCCCTTCGACAAGCTCAGGGCGAACGGAGTTATTTGTAATGCTATTTTTGCAGCTAAGTATTAGTTTACTACATGCGACGACACAAGTATATTCAATGTGGTAATCAGGATTTAGTATTTTCTTGGAAAGCACCATGATGACGCTTCGGGATTCCAGGGGTACTGGTGAGGACCGGACGAAGAGTGACGTATTTGATCGGATAGCGCCGGGCTGGTACAATTTCAGGCACTGGTCTATATTCCGCACTGAGCTGGAGGAACTGGAGCAGCGGTGGCGGCGGGGCAGTCTGCTCAATATCGGCTGCGCCCATGGCCCCGATTTCCTGCCCTTCCGGCAAAACTTTACTTTATACGGTGTGGACTTTTCTCCCCGGATGCTCGGCTTTGCCCGGAAATACTCCCGGAAGTTTGGCTTTGACGTCAATCTCTCGGTAGCTGATGCTGCCTACCTGCCCTATCGTGACGGAGCCTTTGATTGGGCAATATCGGTAGCTACCTACCATCATATCAGAGGTAAAGAAGCGCAGCAGAGGGCTTTGGATGAACTGTGGAGAGTGCTAAAGCCGGGAGGTGAAGCCTTTATCACGGTCTGGAATCGGTGGCAACCCCGGTTCTGGTTCATGGGGAAGGAGGTCTCTGTGCCCTGGCGGACGAGAGATGAAGTCCTGGGTCGCTATTATTACCTCTTTTCATACCCTGAACTGGAGGGGCTGGTGAGGAAAGCCGGTTTTAGCGTGCTCAAGTCTTTTCCGGAGAGCTCTTACCGCTTTCCGCTGAAGTTCTTCTCCCGGAACATATGTTTACTGGTGCAAAAAAGCGGGCTGGAATAGCTGGCCTCTCTTCTGCCGGAATTGACAACCCCCAATGCCCATAGCTATGATAAACAGGTATTTAGTGATTAATAAAGATCCCTTATGAGTCCTGTTATTCCTGGACATAATGTTATTAGTATGCTTTAATTTTATCCAGCAGTAGATGAGGAGGGGCTTATGGATTTTGGTAATATCGGGGAAAACGCTCCGATTATCCTCCTGGTTATCGCGTTAATATTCTTGCAGATATTTCTGAGACGGGGGCTTAGACCGCGCATGGTGCCTCAGGACATTGTTCATGGTCTACTGTCTGAGGTAAGGTTAAATCTGGCAATGGCGGAAAGCTTTAATGCCCGTACTAAACTCAAGAAGTTTGAGACGGTGAACTGGCAGAGGCATCAGGGGAGGGTCGATTTTCTGAATAAATCCTTACAGGCTAACCTGTCTGACTCTTATACGTTGATAGGAGAACTTAACCAGCAGATAGCGGCAGCCAAAAAACATAAGTCGGTCAACTATATGGCCACCATTAGTCCGGATAAGCTAAAAGAGTTACTGTCCAGGAGCCGGCAGGGGCTTGAAGAATGGTCACTGGCAAATGTCGGGACCAAAGAACCGGCAGCGAGGCCTCCCAATATAATGGATGATTGGCTGGGGAGGGGTTAGCGAATAATTTGATAGAGGACTGCCCCGTATTTGCGGGAATGCTCTTGTCTGAGCTGATGGAAGTGTTTCCGGTAGGCGGTTGTCGTAATGTCCTGCGTGGACATCAATAAGCCGTCTTCTTTATTATCAACGTAGTAACCGCGGCGTACCCCGACCTGTTTGAAGCCATATTTGGTGTAAAGAGCCTGGGCGGCAGTGTTGGAGGCGCGGACCTCCAGGGTAAGTGTGCGTGCCTCCAGCTCGGTGGCCAGGTTGATTGTGGATATCATTAATAGCTCTCCAATTCCCCGCCGGCGGTACGCTTCCCGCACTGCGATACCGGTGATGTGAGCTTCATCAGTGATTGCCCAGAATCCGACAAAACCGGTAACGTGCTCACTGGCCAGATTAAGTTCATTATTATGCGGGTGGTGGTTAAACAACCTCCGCAATCGGGAGAACAGACCGGCGGAGTTGTGCTTTGCAGCAGTCCCGTTTTGAATAACGTCGCCGGGTTTATCTCCGTCAATTGCCACGATGTAGTGGGCCACCTGGTTGCGCAGTTCATGGTGATAGTCAGGTGGCGGCCATTGGCTGGAAAAGGCTTCCCGGTCAATCTCACCGACCTGGGCAACGTCTTCCTTGCGCATCGAGCGCACATGATAAGACAATTTTCCATTCCTCCCCGGCAACCGGTAAATAGCCTTATCCTATTTTAACACATTCTGTTTTAGTATCAACAAGGTCTGTTAATGCTATCTTTTTACGCTTTGCTTCGTTATAATAATTGGCACAGGGAACACCGTGGTTTACGACCAGCCCAGGGCGTAAACGCCAAATAAAATAAGGGTTGGCTACCGGGGGTTGTCAGTGCCAGAGGATGAAGAGAGACTCGTCCAGAGAGCTAAACAGGGAGACCAGAAGGCTTTTGCCCAGTTATATGAGGAAAACTTTGACCGGATTTACCGTTATGTGGCGCTCAGGATAGGAGATAAAACGGAGGCGGAGGACGTGACCCAGCAGGTGTTTCTAAAAGCCCTGAAGTCCATCGCTTCGTTTCATTGGAAGGGTGCGCCTTTCATCGCCTGGTTGTTTCGTATTGCTCATAACCAGGTGGTTGACCACCTGAGGAAAAAAACAAAACGGGTCTCTGTTTCTTTTGATGATTCGCTAATGAGTAATACTATACCGAGCAGCAATAAAAATCCGCAGCAAATAGTTGAGCTCAAACAGGATATTGAGCA
>JAUYMF010000125.1 GCA_030698765.1 Dehalococcoidales bacterium | reverse complement strand
TCACGGATGAGCTTGAATAAAGAATCTTCCGCTCGCTTCTTTGTAGCGCTATCATGCTTAAGACTCTCTATTTCCTGCCAGTATTTATCAAAGGGCTCGCCCCTGATAGGGAAGGTGCAGTAGGCTACCGCCGGGCCTCTGTCCAGTTCCGGGGTCACCAGGTGCATCATCACTCCTGTTTGTCGCGCATCGTTCGCAATTAGCTGCCTGATTACCTCCTGCCAGGTGCCGGTCGGGCCGCCGGGCGCCGCCGGGTGCAGGTTAATTATGTCATACTTACGGCACAGTTCTTCACTGACGATCAGCATATAGCCGGCGAGGACACACAGGTCAGGTTTGAAGTCGGCCAGTCGCTTTATTACCTCCCGGTCATAGTCCAGTCTCCATCGGGGCAGGGCAGGGGTATGGGTGGGGGCGGTATCCCGACTGTTTTTGAACCGCTGATAGGAGAAACAGATCAGGGGAATCCGGTAGCCCTCCACCAGCTTGATGAATAAGTCGCTCTGCTCAGACTCGCCCGGCTTGCGACTGCAGAAAACAAAAGCTATCTCCGCCTCGATCTCGCCCCGTTCGATGCTGCTTATTACCGTGCTCAGCAGGTCCCTGGCTGCTTTATCTCTCCCTGTGGAAAACCAGCCAATCCGGTAGGGGTCAGTCAACTATATAGCTCCTCATCTGTCGGATTTACGGGGCGTTTTTCAGAACACCCTTTTTAATTTTGCCCAGGTGGTATTCAAGTGCACCAGAGGGTTTGAACGGTGCTGGAAAATCCGGCCATTACTGAGAGCCTCAAGGAATTCATCCTTGCCGTTGAAGGCGGGCATTTCGACATAGGTACTGCCGATTTCGCCAATGCTGTGGGCGTCACTACCGGCCGTGCCGGGGATGCCGTACTTCCGGGCGAAAGCCCGGGGCTTAACCGCCGACCGTAAGAACGGGTTCCTGGCGTTGAACACTTCGATAGCATCAACCTGCCCGGCCAGTTCGGCCAGCTGCTTTTTCTGGAGCCTGAGGCCGCGGAGCGGGTCAAAGGGGTGGGGCAGGCACACCAGGGCGTCCTGGGCCTTGATGCGGGATATCGCTTCTTCGATGGATATGCCGCTGGGGATACCCTCCTTCAGGAACATCCCCATTATCTCCCCGTGCGGGGTCAGGATTTCCTCGGCGATGATGACCGGGAAGGGGGCCATGCCCTGCAATTCCAGTGCGCCTTCGACGGTGCCGTGGTCGGCGATGGCGATGCAGTTGATGCCAGTCTCCAGGCAGCGGCTGACAATATCCTCGAGGGGCGTATTGCAGTCCATGGAGTAGCTGGTGTGAATATGGAAATCAGCCTTCAGCATTTTTCAAACTCTCCGGGCAGATTGCGATGAGTATCAATTTTGAGTAACGTTCCCAAAGTAGCCATCGCCAGTTCAAGAGGCTCTCTCCAGGTAGCTACCGTCTCGGGTATCGACTTTGACCTTATCCCCATTGCTGACAAACATCGGCACCTGGATAACAAGGCCGGTCTCCAGTGTGGCCGGTTTGGTGCCACCGGTAGCCGTGTCCCCTTTGAAATCAGGGCCTGTATCGGTTATTTGGAGTTCAACGGTAATCGGCATCTCCACGCCCACCAGTTCTCCCTGGTAGTTGGATAGCTGCAGGGACATTCCTTCTTTGAGGTAATTGACGGCATCACCCAGTTGACTGGCATTAATCGGTGTCTGTTCGAAGGTCTCCTCATCCATAAAATAGTACAGGTCTCCGTCGTTATAGAGATACTGTACGTTCTTGAACTCCAGCCGGACGCGGGGGAATTTCTGGTCTGACTGGAAGGTCTGTTCAGTAGTGTGCCCTGCCCGGATATCACGCAGTTTCACCCGCGCCAGCGCCGTTCTCTTCATTTTGACGTGCTGGTAATCAGTAACCTGGTATAGTTTACCATCCAGTTCGATGATAACGCCTTTTCGTAGTTCACTGCCGCTAATCATGTCTGCATCTTCCTCGCTTTAGAAATTAGGCTAACGGTGTCTTTGCCCATCACCGCTAAGTCTTCGATTCTGACTCCTCCCCAACCGGCAAGATAGATGCCGGGTTCAATGCTGAATACCATCCCGGTAGTCAATGTTTCCGTCGAGCTCGGCCCCAGGCGCGGCGGTTCATGGGGAGCCAGCCCGATGCCGTGGCCCAGGGAGTGACCGAAGGCCTCGCCGTACCCCGCCCGTTCGATGACGGCTCTGGCAAAACCATCCGCTGTCCCCCCATCCATGCCCTGCCTGATGTTAGCAATGGCGGTTAGCTGCGCTTCAAGGACAGTGCCGTACACCTTCTTGAAGGTATTATCCGCCGTGCCCGGGCAGATGGTACGGCTGAGGTCGCTGGAGTAACCGCCGACCCTGGCGCCCATATCTATTACCACCGGCTCACCGGCGCTAATCCGGCGCGGGGAGGGCCTGGCGTGGGGCAGGGCGGCATTCGGGCCGGAAGCAACGATAATATCGAAGGGCATGCCCTGGCTGCCGTTCTCACGCTGAAACTTTTCTATCTCCCAGGCCACCTCTTCTTCGGTCATGCCGGGATGGATTGTCTCCTCAATATATTCAAAAGCCCGGTCAGTTATCTCGACGGCACGGGTGATAAGCTCGATTTCTGCCGGCTCTTTTATCATCCGCAGGGACTCGACTACTCCGTTCACCGGGACAAGTTGAATATGGGGCTTACTTGTTTCCAGTATATCAGATAACTGCCGGTACAGGCTAAAGGTAATATGTCCGGATTCGAAACCCAGTCTCTTCAGGTTTAGCTCTGATATCA
Source organism: Dehalococcoidales bacterium (assembly GCA_030698765.1). Lineage (NCBI taxonomy): Bacteria > Bacillati > Chloroflexota > Dehalococcoidia > Dehalococcoidales > Dehalococcoidales bacterium. Next base: position 6,742 of record JAUYMF010000125.1, on the reverse strand, counting down.
AACGCGGAAACCACTCCGTTATATTGCCGGTTATCTGAAAAAGCTGATAGTCAGGCGCCTGTATTTTGACCTGTTCCAGGTATCGGAAGTCGGTAGCTAAAACGGTATCCCGCGCCGTAATCAGCAGGTAACCGGCCGAGCCGTCAAAACCGGAAAGGTAGTACCGGTTCTCCGGTTGTGATACCAGAATGGCGTCAAGGTCTTTCTCTACCAGGCTCTGGCGCAGCCTGACCAGCCGGTTATCTATCTTCAGTTTCATCTTTTTCCACCTCTCGCGCCATCGGGTGGGCTGACAGGTATACCTTTTTCGCCTGGCTCTTGCTGACATGGGTATAAATCTGGGTGGATGACAGGCTGGCGTGTCCCAGCAGCTCCTGGACGACCCTTAAATCAGCCCCGCCATCAAGCAGGTGCGTGGCAAAGGTATGGCGCAGCATATGGGGGTGTACCCTTTTTTCGATACCGGCGATACCGGCGTATTCTTCCAGCATCATCTGCACGCTCCGTTCCGTCAGGCGCTCACCATAGCGGTTGAGGAACAGGGCGCTGGTGCTTTTTGGGGTCTTTTTCCCGGCGAGAAGCTTTAATCTACCCTCTTTGAGATAAGTGGTCAGCGCTCTTGCCGCCGGCTCGCCCATGAGCACTATTCTTTCCTTGGAACCTTTTCCCCGTACTCGGATTTCACGGGTATCAAAATTGACCTGTGACAGGTCAAGGTTGACCAGTTCACTCACTCTCAGGCCGGAGGCATAAAGCAGTTCCAGCAGGGCGCGGTTACGCTGACCGTGGGGCGTCACGGTAGCAGGGATTTCCAGGAGCCGGTTTATCTCGTCGCTGGTCAGGAAATCAGGTAAACGCTTGTCCAGTTTGGGTGAAGAAGCCCTTTCCATCGGGTTTGATGATAGTATTTCTTCCCGCAGCAGGTAGCGGTAGAAAGAGCGCACCGCCGACAGCTTGCGGGCGATGCTGGCTTTGACCACCCCCTGCTCCATCAGCCAGGAGATGTAGTCTCGCAGGGTATGGATATCCACATCCTGTAGCGACTCAATCCTCTTTAATGTGAGGAACTGAAAAAAGCCCTTCTCCACCCCCCGCGAGTAGTTGCCCACCAGGTCAGTGGCGTAGTTGCGCACCGTGTAAGGAGAAGCATTCTTCTCTGCCTCAAGATAGTTTATATATCTATCAAAGACTTCCTGCATGGACTAGTCCTTATCCAGCTTGCCTTTATAGTCGCACTTGACGCACTTCACCTGCTTGCCCCGGTACTCGGTGAGCAGGCTGCCGCATTTGGGGCAGGGCTGGGGGAGGGGCTTATAGTTGGTGGCGAAAGTGCATTCCGGATAGTTGCTGCACCCGTAGAAGGTGCGCTTCTTCTTGTTTTTCTTCTCGACGATGTCACTGCCACACTCGGGGCATTTGGCGCCGGTCTTAATCTGGAAGGACCGGGTATATTTGTGTTCAGGGTAGAGGCTGCAGGCGAGGAATTTACCGAAACGCCCCATTTTGATTACCATCGGATGTCCCTCAGGGCAAGTCTCATCGGTTTCTTCGTCGGCGAGCTTCACTCTTTCCATGAGACGTGTGGCCTTATCGAGGTTCTCCTCGAAGGGGGTATAAAAATTCCGGACGACGCCCACCCACTCCCTTTTCTCACTGGCGATTTCATCCAGTTCGTCTTCCATGAGGGCGGTAAACTTGGTATCGACAATATCAGGGAAATACTGGCTGACCAGGTCATTGACCACAATACCCAGCTCTGTCGGCCGCAGGCTCCCGCCGGTCTTGCTGACATACTCACGGTCCTGAATGGTGGACAGAATAGGGGCATAGGTGCTGGGCCGCCCGATGCCGTATTGCTCCAGTGTCCTGATGAGGGTGGCTTCGGTATAACGGGGTGGAGGTTGGGTGAAGTGCTGCTCCGGGGAGAGTCCCAGCAGCCTGAGTTGGTCGTCTTTTTCCAGGCGCGGCAGTATGGTCTGTTTCTCATTTTCAGGCTGGTCTTTACCCTCGGAATAGAGCGTGGTAAAGCCGGGAAAACGGATGATGGAACTGGAAGTCCGCAAAAGGTAGTCAGTCCCTGTTGCCGGGGAGGCAGCTTCAATGTCAACAGTGGTGCTGTCCAGTATCGCCGCGGCCATCTGGCTGGCGACCATTCGCTTCCAGATGAGTTCGTAGAGTCGGAACTGGTTGGCGTTCAGGTGGTTTTTGATTGAGGAAGGCTCTCGCCGTATTTGGGTAGGGCGAATCGCCTCGTGGGCTTCCTGTGCCCCTTTGACAACCCTGGTGAAAGAGCGGGCGTGGGGTGGGACATATTCGGCGCCATACTTCTTGTCGATAAATTCTCTGGCTTCAACCACGGCGGAGCGGGCGACACGGGTGGAATCAGTACGCATATAGGTAATCAATCCTACGCTGCCCTCTTTGCCCAATGGTAAGCCCTCATAAAGCTGCTGGGCGATAGCCATTGTCTGCCCGGCACTGAAACGGAACCGACGCCAGGCTTCCTGCTGCAGGGTGCTGGTGATAAACGGCGCCGCCGGCTGGCGGGTTATCTTCTTTGTTTGTACCTTAATAACGCTGTAGCTGGCTTTTTCCAGGTCGTCTTTGATGGAGACGGCTTCTGCCTGACTGTGAATCTCCAGCTTGCCGCCGCCGGTCAGGCCAATTAGCAGGGCGCGGAAGGCTGGCTCATCAGCTTTGGCTGTTTTCCGGGTAAGCTCAGCTTCAATGCTCCAGTATTCTATCGGGATAAACTTTTCAATCTCGCGTTCCCGGTCAACGATGATTTTCAGCGTCACTGATTGCACCCTGCCTGCCGATAGACCTCTCCGGACCTTACGCCAGAGCAGCGGGCTGATTTTATAACCGACCAGCCGGTCCAGAACGCGCCGCGCCTGTTGGGCGTTGACCAGGTGCATGTCCACGGCGCGCGGGTGTTGAAAGGCCTGTTTGACCGCCTCCTCCGTTATCTCGTGAAAGACGACGCGCCGGAACGGTGTTTTGTTTGTCTTCATCACCGTGGCCAGGTGCCAGGAAATGGCTTCTCCCTCACGGTCCGGGTCAGTAGCCAGATAGATTGTAGAGGCATCCCGTGCGGCTTCTTTCAGCTCCCGGGCAATTTTGCTCTTCACCCTGGGGACGACATACTTGGGCATGAAGCTGTTCTCAATATCCACACCCAGCTGGCTTTTCGGCAGGTCCCTGACATGACCCAGAGAAGCCTTGAGGGTGTAGTCGCTACCCAGTATCCTGGCCAGTGTTCTGGCTTTGGCCGGCGATTCCACGATAACCAGGTTGTTCTTCTTTGTCATTGTTATTCTACTTTTACCCTGTATTGCTCTCTGGCTTCTTTAGCCAGGGCATAGTTCATTGCGCCCATTTGCTTTACCATGCCTTTAAGCTCCATCATCGCCAGGGTGCTGCTGACGGTAGCTACCGGCAGGCCGCTGGAGCGGCAGACCTCATCAATATGGGTAGGCTCGGCGTTCAGCTGTTTCAGTAACAAGGATTCAGCGTCAGACGCGGGAATAATTTCCTTCATCGCTATCTGATGCGCTACCGCGGTCAGATTAAGCTCCTCCAGGATATCCGAATAGTCGCGCACCAGTTTGGCCCCTTCCTGTATGATGTGGTTGGCGCCACGGCTGGCGGGTGAGAGGATACTGCCTGGAATGGCAAAGACCTCCCTGTTTTGTTCCAGAGCCATGTGGGCGGTAATTATTGCCCCGCTGCTCTCTCCGGCTTCAGTAACCAGGGTGCCGAGGCTGATCCCGCTGAGGATACGGTTACGCCGGGGGAAGTTCTCCGCTCTGGGCCTTGTACCCAAAGGGTATTCGCTGATTAAAGCCCCTTGCTGCATGATACGGCGCGCCAGATCGGCGTTTTCGGGGGGGTAAACGCTGTCCAGTCCACAGGCAAAGACGGCGATGCTCCTGCCCCCGGCTTCGAGGGCAGCGCGGTGGGCTACCGAATCAATCCCTTTGGCCAGACCGCTGGCGATAGTGATTTTATTCCGTGCCAGGTCAGTCACCATTTCCTCGGTCACCTGCCGGCCGTAGACCGTAGCCCGGCGGGTACCCACCACCGCCAGGCACCACTCATCCTCGGGGAGTAAAGCGCCCCTCACGTAGAGTACCGGCGGATAGTCATAGATTTCCTTGAGCCGGGAGGGGTAGTCCGCGTCATGGCAGCCGAGCACCTTAACTCCGTAGCGCTCCAGCTTTTCCATCTCCGCTTCCAGGGAAATTTTGGGTCGCCAGGAGCTGATAGCACGCACTGAGCCACTGTCCAGTCCAGCCTGCTTTAACCCGGCCGGGGTCGCCTTCCAGGCATCCTCAAGACTGGGGAAATAGTTCTCAAGCTGGGTCAGTCTGACCCGGCCGATACCCGGCACCAGACTGAACCCTACCCGGTATTTAAGTTCCTTATTGGTCACTTCCACGCTAGTGCCATTCTAGCATAGCGGTAAATTGAAGACAATGAAGTTTTTGTAATCCTATCCTCCTTTTCGGAGAGCCTCAAGAATAGAGAAAGAGGCGAAGCCCCCTCTTAGACGCCCTTCTATAACCTGTCAATTATCGGGGGAATGATGAAGGAGCATTAGCTCCTTCATAAATACGGTTTCTCCTGGCTGCCTGCCAGCCGTAGCCCTGGCGTAAATTGGCGGAGAGGGTGGGATTCGAACCCACGGTAACCTTGCGGCTACTCACGCTCTCCAGGCGTGCCTGATAGGCCACTCCAGCACCTCTCCGCGTTTACCCGGCTCAAATATCCCCGGGCTTCCGGTACTAGTTGCTAGAATATAAACATACCATATGTTTCATCCGTCTTGCCAGCCGTAGCCCTGGCGTAAATTGGCGGAGAGGGTGGGATTCGTTTAGTCCGAGCGAAGTCGAGGAAAACCCACAATCAATCTCTCCTTTTTAGTTTTAGACCATCTTTTAATCTGTTCCTCTCGGCGCCTCGCCTCAGAGACATTACCATATCTTTCGCAATAAACCAAAGTCACAGGCCTACGAACGGAAGTATATTTAGCTCCGGTTCCTTTATTATGTTCTCTAAGGCGATCTTCTAAGTTAACTGTAATGCCGGAATACAGGGAGTCATCTCGGCACCTGACGATATAGAAAAACCATTCTTGGTCTGTTATTGCCCTTCGACTCATTTCATTCCTTCGGCAGACTCAGGATAAATCGCTCAGGGCGAACGGAGAGGGTGGGATTCGAACCCACGCTCCGGTATAACCGGAGACCGCTTTTCGAGAGCGGCACCATCAACCACTCGGACACCTCTCCTAGCTACGAATTTAGGAATTTTTAATTTACAAAATACCAAAATGCTAATGAAATGCTAACGGATTTGATTTTGAACCTCAGTTCGGGGCAACACCATTTTATCAAAACCATTAGCGGCGGCCTCTTGTAATCCAGGCAAAACGCTTGAATAAATATCCATCGTTATCGCAATTGTAGCATGACCGAGCCGCTCTTGCACTATCTTTGGATTTACGCCTTGCTTCAGCATTATCGAGGCGTGAGAGTGCCTGGCAGAGTGCAGGGGTATAGGTTTAAGCCCCGCACGTTCAGCTAGAATAGCCCAAGCTCTAGTAACCGTGTTCGGACGTAAGGGCTTGCCCTCGATGTCAGAGAACACCAAGTCACTATCCCTTTGTTGTACTTCCAGTTGTGCCTTTAACGCCCCTTGTTTTTCCTTATGCTCTTTTAGCGTAAGGATTGCTGCGGGTGATAATGCGATAGTCCGGCGGCTCTTGGCTGACTTTGGTTGTGTGAATACATAGGAGCCGTCTTTCAATTGGTGAAGTCCTCGACTGACGGATACTTGACTGAGTAAGAAATCTATATCCTGAAAGCGAAGTGCTAACATTTCAGACCGGCGCATACCGGTAAATAAAGCGGTATAGAATAAGGCGTAATATGGACTATCTATTGAGACCTCTAAGAAATGGGCAATCTCCATGCCGTCCCAAGTCTCCATATCGGTATGCTCCGCCTTCGGTGCCTTTACAGCATCGGCTACATTACGTGAGACTATTCCATATTCAAGGGCTGTCTGCAAAGCCTTGTGAATTACTACATGAAAGTACCTTACGGTGAGAGGGCTAAGTCCCTTGTTTAGTTCGGTGGTGTAAAATCTTTGAAGTTGCTCCGGCCTTAATTGCGTTAGGGGTATATTGCCAAGAGCGGGGATAAGATGCACATGAGCGATGCTATCATACCGCTCAAAACCACGTGGGGATAAATTGCCTTTATAGTCAAGTAACCATTGGTTAAGGAAATCTCCTAGTGTCTGTTTACCTGGTGCGACATAAGTTCCTTTATTCACCTTGCTCATTATCTCGGTTAGTACAGGCTGAGCTTCTTTTTTCGACCTGGCTCCGGTGGCAATCCACTTTTGTTTCCACTTGCCACTATCATCTTTTGTCGAAAGTACCACGCTCCAGACTTTACCCCTTTGAACTAATGCGCCTCTCATTTTTTGCCTCCCTTTTTCCCTTTGTATTTCGCTATCGCTTTCTCTATTTCAGGTGTTATCTCAATAGGTTTTTCTATCTTTTCCCTAATCTCTGGTGATACTTCTTGCCCTATCATTTCTTCGTATAACGCCAAATCTGACCAAGAACGGCCTGGGGAATAAGGCAAGCCGGTCATTTCGGCAAAACGTTCATCATCACTATATTGCAGAGCTATGATTGAGAGCCAACGTGCTATTTCTTCATTATCCA
>JAUYMF010000124.1 GCA_030698765.1 Dehalococcoidales bacterium | reverse complement strand
AGGATACTAGCGCGTGCTTGCGCAATTGGCTTCACTGGTGTCCTCGCCCCTTGCGGGAGAGGATTAAGGTGAGGGGTATCCGCCAGACACCCTCGGGACTTCGGCATGAGCTCAGTCGAACGCTGAACTTGGGCTGAAGCCTTCCGCCTATAGCGGAATGGTCTTGCAATCACATTTTCAGACAACCTCTGACAGATATTGTTAAGGTGTTGCCGGGACAGCTAAAGTGGTGTCATTTTTCTAACACCTCGTCAAGGGCGTCCAGGCGGTGTCATTCCTTTTCTAACCGTCAGTGGTTGCGCTCAGAAGCGGTAGAAATAAACTCCCAGCATGAGCAAGGCCAGGATGCAGGCCGTGCCTACCCGGGCCAGTACCAGCCCGAAGTTACCGGCGCGTTTCCGGGCGCCGCGTGTCATCCAGTCCTGGCGATTGAGCGTGAGCAAGGCGTAGATGCGGACGATAGCCATGGCGAAGTTGGTAGCTACGTATACGGGTATTAACCTTATATTTGAAGGGCGCCTGAGCAGATTTGGTGATATGCGCACCCCCCGGCTGACCATCCACCATGCCACCAGGATGGCCGCGGGCAGCCAGAGCTGAAAGAACAGAGAGACGAAGAAGTATGACAGGCTCAGAAGCAGGGTAAAATTGGAGATTATCCGGTCTATCAGGATGAAGGAGAGAAACTTATGCTTCCAGATCCATCCCTGCCACATGGCCCTGAGGTCTGCCCTCCAGGTATTCCTTGCCCAGCGGGTGCGCTGTTTGAACAGGGTAGCTATATCAGGCGCACCGGGCGTATATACCTGGGCGGTATGCTGGTAGCGGGTCTTCCAGCCGGCTGCCTCGGTGAGATAGGTCAGCCGTTTATCATCACCGCCAATACACTGTTTGCCCCAGAATTTTTCATTGACCAGGTCATCGAGCATAGGCAGCACTGCCTGACGGCGGTAAAAGGCGGTTCTTCCGGACAGAACGGTAAAAGCGTCCCCCATTACCGCCGCCGGCATCATATCATCGTAGAAACGCAGGTCAAGCTGAATATCGAAGATATTCTGGGCTATTGACCGGGGGTCGAGCACATTCTGCCGGGTCGCCACCCCGCCTACCGCCGGATCAGCGAAAGGTCGCAGGCCTTCCTCCAGGACAGAGGTGCTCCATATCGTATCACTATCTACCAGCGCGACAATCTCCCCGGAGGCTGCCCTGATGCCATCAGCCAGGGCGGGCCTCTTCCCGGGCTTCTCGGTGATAATAAGCCGGGCGCCGGCGAACTCCTGGCTGAATGACTGGAATTCCTGGATGCAATCCTTGTCCGTATGGTCAATAACAGCGATTATCTCGGCGGGATTATTGGCTTTCCATGATTCCAGCGCCATGCGGAACACCGCGGGTTTTTCGGCATAGACCGGGGTCACTACCGAGACGGTGGCGCTATAGCTATGGTTATCCCGGCGGTAGAACCAGCCAATAGCCCGCCTCGTCATCCAGGTTCCCCACCGCCAGAGGCCGACTAGGCCCAGCGGCAGATAGAAGAGTAATAGCGAGGTAATATCTTCCACAGCTTGCGGCTCTTTTCTATATTATAATATTACAATTACATACTCGCGGGGAGTTCTTGAAGTTTTTTCTCATAGATATCATTCACTTCGATTGCCGCCTTTACCATGCGGGCTTCCCAACCACTCCGCTGTGCCCAGGCAACGAAAGCAACGGTGTCTTTGGGCAGGCACTTTCCACCGAAGGGCCCGTAGTCTTTGGTGCCGTACTCAGGGTTCCACAGCGCCTCAGCGCTTCTAGCTACGATTGGGATTACCGTTTCAGCATCCACACCGATACGCTCGCAGATCAACCTCATCTCATTGAAGAATGAAATCTTGGTAGCATTGATAAGGTTATGGATGAACTTCTGCATCTCCGCTTCTTTTATGGTAATCCGGTACAGCGGGGCCGTCGACCAGGCATAGACCTCCTGCAAGGGGTCGCCGGACCTCTTGTCCAGTTCCCCGATAACGTTAACCCAGGGGCTGGCGATGTCCTGGATGGCTACCCTCTCACGGAGGTACTCAGGGTTCACGCAGACGCCAAAGTCAACGCCGGCTCTCTTTCCTGATTGCTCCTGGAGAATAGGAATTACCATATCTTCGGTCGTGCCGGGCAGGACGGCGCTCCTGATAACCACCACCTGGTACTGGTCAGCGGCTGCCAGCCATTTACCGATTGTGGCCGCCGCTGATTTGGTAAAGTCAATGCCCACATCACACCATTCGATAGGACTCATTGATTTCTCAAGTCTCTCGGCTTCAGCCTGGTCATGGCACAGGTCCAGCGGATAGGTAGGTACTGACAGCATGTACATGTCTACGTCGGCATGGTCCAGCTCCCTGGTCTCGAATGACTGATACCCCTTTTCGCGCAGCCGGTTGACCACTCCGGCGCTGACATCGGTAAAAAAGATATCAAACCCATGCTGCGCAAGGACTGTCCCCGTCGCCTCGCCAACCACTCCGGAACCCACTATCAATATTCTCTTGCTCATACATGTCCTCCAGTCCCATAGATTCTCGTGCCCACAATATTCTCCAGGGCATTATGATGCTCTTTCCAGTCTATCAGCATCATACTTCTCCAGCTATAGGTAGTCTTACTTAATATCTATAAAGACAGTACTTAACCTGAAAACCCAGGCTGGCGGGAAGCTATTTTAACGATAATCGGAGCTTGACATTGCCGGTACCATACGTTAAGAATTAAGATTAGGATATACGGCAAAGGCTGAAATCCGGATTGGTATTGCCCGGGGGAGGAGCACATGAAAGCGGTAATTCTGGTCGGTGGGCAGGGCACGCGGTTACGTCCTCTGTCCTGTGGCACCCCCAAGCCCATGGTGCCGGTGTTAAACCGGCCTTTGCTGGAGCATGTTATATTGAATGCGGCCAAGCATGGCGTTACCGACTTTGTTCTGGCGATTAACTACCTTCCCGAGGCTATCAAGGAAGGTCTCGGGGACGGTTCAAAGCTTGGGGTTAACATCAACTACGCAGTGGAGGAAACGCCGCTGGGCACCTCGGGGGCGGTGAAGAACGCGGAGGCTTTCCTTGATGAGCGTTTCTTTGTCTTTAACGGTGATATGCTGACCGGTATTGACCTGGGCGAAATGATGCGCCGTCATCAGGATGTCTCGCCCAAGGCCACCATCGCCTTAACTCCGGTTGACAACCCTACTATCTACGGCGTCGTGGAACAGGACAAGAACGGTATGGTGAAGCGCTTCGTGGAGAAGCCTAGCTGGGATAAGGTGACCACCAACCTGATTAATGCCGGTATTTATATTCTGGAGCCGGATGTCCTCCAGCACGTTCCGCCGGCTACCGCCTCAATGTTTGAGACCGACCTCTTCCCCAGGCTCCTCGAAATTGGGGCGCCCGTTCTCGCCTTCCCCTCGGAGGCTTACTGGATAGATATCGGTGACCCGCAGAAGTACCTGAAGGCCAACCAGGACCTGCTGATACAGCGGGGTAACGAAATCTTTAATGAAGGCGAAAGCTACATTGACCCGAAGGCGGAGATTCACCCGCCCGTTATGATTGCCGGCGGCTGTAATATCGCCGCCGGGGCTATAATAAGGGGGCCCAGCGTTATTGGCCCCGGTTGCAGTATCGGTGAGAACACCATCATAGAAGGGTCTGTCCTGTGGGAGGGAGCACGTGTCTGTAGCCAGTCGCACCTGAAGTCGTGTGTCATTGGCTACCACTGTGATATTCAGGAAGACTGCTATCTGGAAAACTGCATCCTGGGGGACTATGTCACCATCGGCCGGGGGACGAGGGAGTGGGAGGCCAGGATTCCGCCCAAGAGCTTCCTGCCACCCAGGGTATAAGCGGGTTAACCACCTGCGCCATGGGTCGGTGGAGGCTGGCGCCGCCACCGGAGCAGAAACATCACCGCGGTTGTCAGCGCCACTGCTATTATGGCGCCAAGCAGTACCAGCCGGATTATCCCCAGCCTGCCTCCGCCCAGCAGGGGGTTGCGCGTTAAATAGGTGATATCACCAAGAGCGTTGCCTGAATACAGGTTACCTTCAAATCTGTTCCTGCCTTCCGGCGGATAGCTGTATACGCCATAGTTGCGGTTATCCTGTATGGTATTGTCCCGGAACTGGTTTCCCGTGGAGCGGTTCCGTTCTTCGGCGGAATCCAGCCGGATGCCGTACTCGTTGTCATTTATCTCGTTATCAACGAAAATATTGTCATCAGCTGCCTTCAGGTAGACCCCGCTGTCCCCATTGGCGACGATAAGGTTATTGCTGAAGCTGTTGCCCGTAGCCGCGTCATACATGAAGACCCCGTAGCTGGAGTTCCCCCTGATTTCATTATCCCGGATAATATTATCCGCTGAAGCAGCGGCCCTCCCGTAGATACGTATGCCGGTTACGTTGTCCCTGATGATGTTGCCGGTAACCGCGTTATTTGATGATTCAAATAACGCCACGCCGTCACTATTGCCGGTGACTTCGTTGTCTTCTATTGTGTTGTCATCCGACAGCTCATGCAGCATTATGCCGTGACCTTCGTTGTTCACCGACCGGTTGCCCCGTACCACGTTTTCAGTGCAGCGGTCAGCAAAGATTATCCCGTGCAGTCCGTTGTCATGGGAAAAGTTATTCTCTACGGTAACGCGCTGGGTGACGGTATGCGCATCGAAACCATAGCCGTAGTTATCGTAAAACTCATTATTGCGTACTTCCATGTCACCTACCCCCCACACATAGAGGCCAAAGTAATTGTGGTGGAACTTTGAGCCGGTGACGGTGCCGGTCATGCCCTTGCCCAGGATGCCCGGATTCGGCCCGCCTTCTTCTGAGATAACCTTCCAGGATATGCCGTAGGCAGTCTCCTCAAAGAAACCCAGGTAAGCTATCTCGCTGTCAATAACATCCATCCGGTTGTCCGTATAAACCGAGGTGCGGTTTTTCGCCGAGATGTAAGCGCGCCCGCTGCCATCTAGAAAATCAGTGTCAAAGGTGTCCGCGGCCTCATCCCATGAGGTAATCCTGGTGCTACGGATGCTGATCTGGCCATTGGAACTTTCTATACTGACGAATCCGGAGGGCCCGCTGTTCAGTTTCAGCCTGTTAACGTCCCCACCGGCATCATCTCCGTGCAGCTCCAGCCGCACCAGTTCGAATATTTTTAAATTTGCCTTGAGCCGCCACTCACGTTGCCCCGCCCGTTCCAGCAGGTTCTCGTCCCGTAATGCATCGTCGATATCGCTGAGGGTCACCACCGCCCCGGGTCTCTTGACCTCAATAGTATTGGTGGCGGCCACATAGATGATGCTCGACTCAACCTGCGCCAGAACCGGGGCGGGTGTCAGTCCGGCCGGAAAAAGCAGCCACAGCAGCAATGCCGGGATGACCCATGCTATTCTCCGTACTGCCATATATTTAACCTCTCATCCTGTTGTTGGTGGGTACATAATACGGCCGCTTTTTAATCATTCAATATGCCGGGCTGCGTGTCAAGTTTCAGCAGGGCTACCGCCGAGTTCAGATAAGGCTGTTGAGGGCCGGTTAGGTAACCGCCTCACTACGTATTACGTACATGTACTGATTAAATCTGCCGGCAACAGTGTCATATGATAATAATACGATGAATAGGAATCCAAACAGGTGAGGAGGAGGTTCAGAGTGAAATGAACAGAAAAAGGTTGATCATTGCTTTACTGATACTGGTGGTGGTGGCTGTGGGGGGAGCGGCGGGACGTATGCTCTGGCCCGATAGTTCACCGGCGCTGGCCCAAACCCAGTCCGGTGCGCCAACTTTACAGTGGCTGGGTTGGTCACACTTCAAGATAGTCTCCGCTGACGGGACGGTAATCTTGATTAACCCATGGGTAACCAATCCTGATTCTCCGGTAACGCTGGATGATGTTAATGAGGCTGACTATATCCTTGTTCCCAACGGTCACGGTGATGAGCTGGGTGAGACTATTGAGATTGCGCAGAAGACCGGGGCAAAGGTGATTACCGGGGGTTTTGAGCTGGGGTCATGGCTTATGGAGAAGGGCGTGCCCCAGGAGCAGGTCATCCGCTCTAATCCGGGGAACTGGCATCAACTGGGCAACATTACGGTGAGGGTGGTCAACTCCGTGCACGGCTCCGGGCTGCCCGCGCCGACGGCGCAAAACCCTTACGGAGGTCCCGCCGCCGGATTCTTCATTACCCTGGAAACAGGTTATACCATCTATTTTGCCGGCAGCACCGCGGCCACCATGGATATGCAGCTCTGGGGTTCCACCTTCAAGCCTGACCTGGCAATCCTTCCCCTGAACAGCGGCCGCGACCCCGTAGACGTGGCCCAGATGGTCAGGCTTTTATCGATTGACAACCCAAATTTGAAGCGGGTGATAGCTCACCATCAACGGGCAGTGCCGGGTGAAGGTCACACCACCATAGCCCAGATGGAATCAGCCATCAGATCTCTGGCCGGTTCGCCGGTGGCTGTCATCAGGCTGCAACCGGGCCAGACCATACAGCTCGGTAAATAACCCGGGTATGCCCCCGCCGGCGTCCGTCGGCGGAGATTAAGCAGGAGGCTAATATGAAATGGTCAATATTTAAGTCAGCCACTTTCTGGGCGGTATTCGGGCTGAGCCTGGTCCTGGTTGCCGTTCTGGGGGGCACCGGGTTTATCTGGGCACAGAACCGGCAGAGTACCGAGAACATTACCACCTACTACCGCTTCGATCCCGGGGAAGAGCGTTGGGTCAAGGCGGTGGTAAAGACCGGCATCCCCGAGAACCCTGATGGTTCGGTATCTCCGGGGCATCATACTATTGAAATCTTCATTGACGAGAACAACCCGGTTAAGGAGATACTGATAGAAGAAACGCTCGTTATTGACCGGAGCGGCAACCTTACCGGCCCCCTGCTGGAGATAAAGGGGCATGAGTCCGGCGGCACCGGAAAATTGAACATCGGGACACTGGCTTTAATTGAGGTGGACGCTGAAGAACTGAAAATAGACGCGGATATTATGGGGGTCACCATAGAGAAGGTGGTCGCCGAGGAAGATGAAATTGACCTTGACTTGAGAGTGGTCAACGTGGTGCGTACCGGGCGCGGCGCCGCCAGCAGCCTTCTTCTGGGGATAAGCCGGGACCAGCGCCTGGAGAAATTCGGGACAGGGGAAAAAATAGAGCTGGGCCGCCGGGGTTTTACGGCGCGTGAGGCAGGGCTCAGGGTTGACCGCATCCGTATTATCGGACCTGAAAGCGGTACAGGGTTTATTGAAACACTCATCATTAAGCAGAGCAGCGTCTTCGGCAAGATAGAGGTGGATGATGTGAAGATTCAGGACCTGATACTGAAGCAGATCTCCCTGGATGATAGCCCCTGAAAACCACCCGGTACCGGCACGAACAAAGAAAGTAGGCAGGTCATGTTGAGTCGGATTTCCGCTCGAACGCTAAGGTTTGTCGTTTTGGGGCTGGCGCTGGTACCAGTGCTTATATTTCTGGCATTGTGGCAATTCGACCCGGACGTTTTTTCGGGATATCATGGCGAGTTACAGGTTGTCGGTCATCTGAACGTTGCCGCCGGAGAAGGCCATATTACCGATGTCTGGGCGCTCTCCACAGGGGATGGTCGGAGCTATGCCTATCTGGGCAGCTATGACCAGCCCTTTTGCAGTGACAACATCACGGGAGTCTACGTCATTGACATTACTGAACCCGCCAACCCCCGGCAAGCCGGTTTTATCCCCGCACCCACGGGCACCCGGGTTAACGATGTCAAAACCAGGCATATTGAGACCCCTTTCTTTGAGGGCGACCTGCTGGTACACTCAACGGAGTTCTGCAGGGGCGAAACGCGGGGCCAGGCAGTCGCCTCCAGCCCGGGCATTATACTCTATGATGTCAGTGAACCGCTTTCTCCCGGACGGCTGGCCCCGGACTTTTCCCTGGACGCTGAGGTGCACAACACTTTCATCTATCAGCAGGATGAACGCGCCTACGTGCTGGTAGTTCAGGATGGGGTACCGCAGGACTTTATTATCGTGGATATTACTGACCCTTCCCGGCCGGTAAAGGTTACGGCACAGGGGCGGGAGGACTGGTTTGCTCCGGGCCCCCGGCCGGCTCTCGGGCAGGTTCCTGTTTCTTTGCTGCACGATGTCTGGGCGCAATCTTATCCTGTTTCTCATCCCCTCCCCGCTTATGCCGGAAGGACCATCGCCTATCTCAGCTACTGGGATGCTGGTCTGATCCTCCTCGATATTACCGACCCCGCCTCCCCGGTGTTTCTGGGTAACAGTGATTACCTTGACCCTGACCCCGTCAGCGGCCAGCCCCCGGAGGGAAACTCTCATGTGTCCGTGCCCACGGCTGACGGGAAGCTGCTATTTATGGGGGATGAAGATTTTTCAACGACACGCACCATGTTTACCGTCGATACCGGCGATTTTGCCGGAGAATATCGTGCCGTGGAAGGCGGTTTCACCAGGCGATTAGGGGAACTGGATGACCAGACTTTGAGCGGGCAGACGGTATATGCCGGTCAGGTCTGCAACCCTGAGGATATTCCCGAGCCGCCACGGATGGCGGGGATGGAAGGGGGGTTCATCGCCCTTATCGAGCAAGGGCTATGCCCACTTGACCGGCAGATAGCTAACCTCGCTTCGGCAGGCTATGACGGGGCTATCATCTTTGAGCCTGTTGGAGACGCTGGCCAGACCGTCTTTGCTGCCGGAGACCCGGAAAAGGGTACAATACCGGCGCTGTTCGTCTCCCGCTTTACCGCTTTTGCCATGCTGGGAATATCCCTCGCCTCCCCGGCTGACACTCCGTTGCCACCCCCCGGCACGCCCGGCCAGCGTGTGACGGCGCGGCTTCAGTTTGACGGCTGGGGATACGGGCGTGTTATGGACGTTGCTGACCCGGCTAATATTGTGGAACTGGGGCAGTTTGCCACCGACAACGTAACCGCCCAGCCCGCACCTCCCGGAGACCATACCATGCATAATGTTATCGTGGACGGGCGCCGCGCCTACATCTCATGGTATGCCGATGGCATTCGTGTGGTCGATTTCAGAAATCCCCGGGAACCGCGAGAAATAGCCCACTTTGTCGATGACGTAGATGGCTCGGACATGTGGGGCGTCTATCTCTTCAAGCATCCCGATGGGAAAAAGTACATTCTGGGCAGCGACCGCAGTACCGGGCTATGGATTTTCGAGGCGCCTCGCTACTTGGCGCTGCCATTCATGCGGTAATATCAGTTCGCCATGCCCTGCTCCGGGGATTACCGGTCATAAACCGGGCACTCAAAACAACTGCACGGCTGGCTGAAATTGAGGTCACCACAGGTAGCAAATCAGCTATGACCGAGAAGGTTATATCAAATATCCTTGTGGCGCGTCATTGCTTAATTAGTTTGGCACTCTTCTCGCTCGGCAGTAACCCCCGCAACACAGCCAGGCGAACCAGGTCAGAGTAGGACTTGAAGGCAAGCTTCTTCATAATATTGGCCCGGTGAATCTCTACTGTGCGCCGGCTGATGAATAGCTGTTCGGCAATCTGGGCATTGGTCAAACCCTTCTCAATTATCAGTTGCAGAATCTGGAGCTCCCTGGCAGTCAGGCGCTTGAAGGGGTCTTCCGTCTTTTCCTCAGTCTGGGGTTTGCTCGAGTATACTTTGAAGGCGCTCTGGGCCAGCGCATTGCACAGGAAGTACCGGCCCGCGGAAACTTCACGAATGGCGGCGACCAACTCGGCAGGGGCGGCTTCTTTGAGAACGTAGGCTTCGGCGCCGAGCCTCAGGGCTTCCGTTACGTAGACCTCATTACTGTACATCGATAGAATGACAATCCTGATACTCGGCAGCTTGCTCTTCAACTGCTGGATAAGGTCAAGCCCGCCAATCTCCGGTATGTTCAGGTCAAGCACCAGGGTGTCCGGTCTAATTTCCTCCGCCAGCCTGAGGGTTTCAATCCCGTTAGCGGCTTCCGCGACAACACGAAAATCCGGCTCACTCTCTATCAATGACCGGATTCCCTTTCGTACCATTTCATGGTCATCGGCCAGCATGATATTTAACATCTTATGTATTCCCTCAACGAAAAATGTCCGAACTAACAATAAGAAGTGTAGATTACAGACCATCAACAAGTCATAAAATAAGGGGGGTAAAAAGTTACAAAAACATTACATTTAGGCCATAGTGAGAGAAAGGCAGAAGCGACTCTTAACTCACTTTTACCCGCCTAAATCGCCGCTATTTGTGGCTAGAGAGACCAGCGGAGCAGCTTTAAGGCAAGCCGTCTTTTAAAGCCGCTGATGCCGGCGGTTGCTTTCAGGGTGACTCTGAGCATTTCCATTAAGCGGGGTAAGGGGACCAGCATCTTACGGATGTTGTCGACCTCACTCGCCGGGTAGTCCAGACCCCTGATGATAGCCACCGGTATTCCCTCATCACTCTGTCCCAGCAGCAGCGCCGCCGCCGCTGTCAGCTCGAAAGCGATGTTATCTACCCCGCCGAACTTCGGCTTGCCGAAGCGGTCCTTCCGGCCGAATTTTTGGCTGACCGGTTCTATTCCGGAGGACCCCATCGGAATATCAAGGCTTCCGAAAGGGATTACGGGGAGTGTATCGGCGATTAATACCGCTATTTCCTTGCCCGTCATCTCCTTTATCTCCTGGCGGAGTTCACGGGCGGCACTATCCGGGTCTTCCAACGCGAGACTGGCCACACCCTCCGGG
This sequence comes from Dehalococcoidales bacterium, assembly GCA_030698765.1. Taxonomy (NCBI): domain Bacteria; kingdom Bacillati; phylum Chloroflexota; class Dehalococcoidia; order Dehalococcoidales; species Dehalococcoidales bacterium. The sequence goes on along the minus strand of JAUYMF010000124.1, from coordinate 2,102 downwards.
TGGTTGGAGGTATCTATGCCAGCCTCATTATATATCCTCCCCTGACGGTCCATGGTGAGCAGTATCGCTGGTGACGTGTGCAGAATGCTCATTGTTTCCTCGTTGATAAAGGCGGGGCGATATTTGCGAGCCAGTTCCAGCACCGGAACAACGGCGATTATGCGCTGCTCCGGGTTTTCCAGAATAAGCTGTAACAGGGCTGCCGGCTCTCCGGTCTTTTTTGAGATAGCGAGGGCCTCTTTCCCGGGCCTGACCCCGTCCAGAGAGACTACCCTGCCGGCGGCCTTCGACAGCACCTTCTCCGTCACCACGATGATGTCTTTGTCTCTGATACCACCCGCCTCATCAGTGGCGCTCTTTACTATTATCTTCGCCATCCGGTCCCCGGGGTTAATCTCGGGCAGTGATGTCAGACCCATGACCTCTAATTTTTTCATCGCTTTTATTTTCGCTCTGTCTGGCGCTCCCACAGAATAATGCATTGATACGATATCAAACAATCGGGTAAGGAGACCATCAGTAGACTTACCTACTATCAGGGCAGGCGGATACCTAATCATGGCGGGGATAAGGAGAGACATGCGGACTGGTGTCTCTAGCGGTCCGATGGGCTTACCGGTATTGACGGGGAAATCTTATCCTGTTCCACAAACGCCAGCAGCTGCTGGTAAGTCTGCGTAAAGCCTTCATAATGCTGACGGTCAAAGTGCGGTTGACCCCAGTCAAAAGGGATACGCAGCCCGGCTATTTCCACCAGCAGCCAGATATGGTCCGTCTCCTGGTAACTTTCGCCGGTCATCTTCAGATTTCCCAGTATCGGCGTACTGCGTATTCCCAGAGAGGAGAGACGCTCCATCATGAGGAGGGCGCTATCGTCACAATCAAATTCAGGGGAGGGGCGGGGCATAACGAAAAACAGTTTTTGTATCATTAAAGGAGATAGCGCCAGAAGTATCAGGGCAAAGGCAATAAATGCGGCCAGCAGATAAAGATTACACCGGGATAGCCAGCGTTGACTGCTGCAGCGTGATTTGTCAATAAGTATCAATACCTATTTCTCCATACGTTGTTATACGTATTTGCCTATGGTAGGCTAACTCCCTTTATTTGTCAAATACAGTTTGTCAATAAGTATCAATACCTATTTCTCCATACGTTGTTATACGTATTTGCAGAATAGGGGTATCAATCCCTTGGAAGGTCCGTGTTTTCAGTGTATAATCTGGAAAAAGTCTGGTCGAAAGATAAGAGAGGAGGGAATATGGATATCCGTACGCTTGTCTTGATGAATTTCATCCTTCAGATAGCGCTGGTAGGAGCGCTGTTTTTCGCCGCTTACCTGGCCCGCAACAGGAAGTTAGCCAGACATTGCATGGTGATGAGGATTATGGTACCTGTCCAAATTGCGGCGGCAGCTGTGGTAATGGTGCCTTCTTTCCTGTCATACACGACCGGCGGGGTACCCGTGACCTGGCTTTATATTGAAATGGTTTTTCATGGCGCTTTGGGACTTGGCATTGTTGTCATATGGATTTTTGTTAACCTGGCCCAGGCAGGTATCATGAGGGTGCGGCGGCGTCTCCAGTTCCCGATGCGGCTGGCGTTCAGCTTGTGGCTGGTAAATTTTGCCCTCGGTTCGCATATGTACTTCATACTGTGGACATAACCGGGGGCTGAGGGGGAAAATTTGGGCTGGCTGACATAGTGATGATGTCAGGACAGATAGCTTTGAGCAAGGACATCTCCCTCTCATGCCATGCTCTAATCCGTGGTTTTACCGTCTGGTACTTGGTTGCGCAAATACCTGTGTAATTCCAGTCTCCTCTTCCCTGACGGGAGAAGGTCAGAGCCTGCCCTGAGCGAAGCCGAAGGGATGAGGGTGAAGATGAGATTACCTCCTCTCCATCTTTATCCTCTCCCGCAAGGGGCAAGGAAATCTGTTTGGTCATTTCTGCGCTGCATCACACTAGTGTAGTGTATTACAAATGTCTTTACAGTTCTGTCATTCCGGACCCTGGCCTGTCGCCAGGACAGGCTTGATCCGGAATCCATGTCTATCCCCTGGATTCCAGCCTTCGCTGGAATGACAGCAACTTCCTTGA
>JAUYMF010000123.1 GCA_030698765.1 Dehalococcoidales bacterium | reverse complement strand
TTCTTCACGGCACCCAGCGTAATAATGACTATCTGACTTCAGTGAGACAGGTCGAAAATGCCGGCTACTGGATTAGCCGCGATACTCAAATGGCGCAGAGTGTGATTACGGATAACCTGACATCCCCGGATTTCATACTGGTAAATTGGACGGAATGGGACGCCGGTGGTCAGCCAATCTACCATTCCGTGAGGTATTTTTTCGAAAACATAATCACCGGTAACGGTGAACTTAAGCGGTATCACTGGAGCAGCGCCGGGGCAAACGAAGAGACCCTCATCGCCCGGCACATATTCTTTGATTCCGACAACATAACCTATACCAGCAAGGCCAGCTATCAGTTTCCAATGCTAGCCCTGAAGCTTACCGCTTCCTACGAAAATGTTCTGGAGAGCCGGGAATACAAGGTCGTGCGCCGGCTTAATTATTAGCCGTTTTCACAGGATTAATGGAGTGATATGCTAGCAATCATTAAACGGTTTCTGGGCGACCAGAAAGGCCAGGCTTTACCTGTAGTGCTGTGCATGCTGGCTATAGGCGGACTGACCGTTACCGGTAGTCTTAATTATGCTACTACTAACCTTAAGGGTAGTAGCATTACAATCGAATCTTTGCGGGCAGCTTATGCGGCTGAGGCGGGTATTGAAAATACCCTGTGGTCTTTATTACATAATGCACAACCGTCCGCACAGTTGCTGGATAATGTCAACCAGATGGCGGTGGATATGGAGACGGAGAATACCGGGTACTATACTCTAATTTTTGGTGAGTTGTTAGAACCAGGAGAACATAATGAATTTGTCGATGTTACCGGAGAACTGGTATGGGATGATGGAGCTGGAGCCTACCGGTATACTATCACCATCACCCTGCAACATGATTCTACGGTACATATCAATGAAATCGGGGTCAGATTACCCGATGGTTACAGTTATCGGGCGGGAAGCGCGGCCGGCTTTCCGGATAACGTGTCCAACGCTGAACCTGAGGTGACCGAAGATGAGACTGGAGTCTTCTTCCTGCGCTGGTTATTTACAACGCCCTTGCCCAGTCTTCCTCCGGGAGACCCGGTGAAAACGCAGGCATTATATATTGACGGAGAAGGGGTTATAGAAGATGAGTATGCCTGGGTAGTGGCTAACCGGACGGATATCGGGGCGCTGGGCACGATTTCAGGCAATAAATATGCGATTACCGCCAGGGCGAAACACCCCGGGGATAGCCGGACTTACGCGACACTTGAAGCGGACGTAATCATCACGGAAAGCAAAGCCTACATCGTTTCCTGGCGGGTGGTTAATTGACCGGAGATTGGAATGCCACTGTTGAAGCTGAGCAAGAGAAGCTGGATACTGATTGCTGCCGTAGTTTTTGCCATTGCTAGCACTTACCTCGGGGTGGTCCATTTGCAGCAGGTACAGCAGCAGAACCGCCTCGATGAACAGTTTGAGCAGATTCAAACTAAACTGGAGAACGTCAAGATAACCAGACTGATCTCACGTAAAGCTGAATTGGAGACACAACTCGGTGAGGCAAAGGTGCAACTTGAAACAGCGCAGATAGCGCTTTCACGTCCTGTTGAAAGCTCAATGGTAACCAGAGCCCTCTTTGATGTCGCCGAAGCTCATAGCCTGGAAGTCATCCAGATGACCTCCTCGTCCCCGTCTAAAGCGAACCTGGAAGGGGCTGATTTCTCCCTGCTAACATTGACCGCGCGCATTGAGGGAAGTGCTCCCAATCTGATTAATTTTATTATTGATCTGAATACCTATTTCGGTACCAGTGTCGTTAAGTCGGTCACGATAAACATACCGGAGGATTCCGGGAAGGCGACCGTAGATGTAATGATGGTTATCTATATTTATCAAGAAGGATGAGCGTGCTTTGGCTAAGAAGATTATTACGCTGTACATTGATGATAGCAGCTTACGCTTAATGGTAACTCGCGGCGAGCGGATAAAGGAGTGGGCCTATTTTCCGTTAGAAAACGGCCTGATAAAGAACAATGTAGTCACTGATGAGGCTGAGCTGGCTGCCAGAATCAGGCAACTTTTCAAACTGCATAAAATCAGGAAAAGGAAAGTGATCATTGGTCTGAGCGGACTTCATTGTCTATCCAGGCCAATTATTTTACCGCAGTTGCCTAAAGAGATGCTGGATGAAGCGGTAAAACGAGAAGCCAGGAGAGTATTGCCGATGTCACTGGAGCAACTCTACCTGTCATGGCAGGTAATCCCGTCAACCGGGGAGCAGTTACAGGTCTTCCTGGTTGCTTTGCCCCGTCTGACCGTAGACGTTTTAGTCAAAACCCTGAATCAAGCCGGACTCGAACCCAGTTTCATAGGGGTGAAACCATTATTACTAACCAGAACAATAAAAGAGACTACAGCCATAAGTATCGATGTCCAGTTCACAGAGTTTGACATTGTAGTCACGGTGAATGGCGTTCCCCGGACGATCCGGACCGTGGTGTTTCCCCATGAAGGACTATCCTTAGAGAAGAAAACGGATATTATTAATCGGGAACTGCAGAGAGCCCTCACCTTTTACAGTACCAACTATGCGGACGACCCGCTGGCGCCTGATGTGCCAATTTTTATCTCCGGTGAGCTGGCTGATGACCTGAATCTGTTTCAGGTTTTCGCTGAGGCTGCCGGGCGTACTGTTTTACCGGTACAGTCCCAGTTCGAATGCCCGGGGGGATTTAATTCCAATATGTATCTGGTGAACATGGGGCTGGCCCTGCACCAGCTTCACCGGCGATCTCAAGATGCTTCTATTGTATCCTTAAATTCGTTACCGGTTAATTATCAGACTAAACCTGTCTCTCTGACCAATGTCATGGCCTTGCCCGGTAATGTTGTGGCGGTTGCCCTGCTCTTACTTTTTATCATGATGAACCGGAACGCTACTGCTGCTATTGATTCAACGCAGGTCAGAATGAATACCGCGGGGCAGGCACTCGAACAGAGGTTATCTCAGGTAAAGGAGATATCAGGTGAGATTGACGTAATTAACAACCAGATTAAGGCCACTGAAACTGCCTATGATAAGCTTGAAGCGGCGCTGGACAGTATTAAGAGACAGAACTTCAGGATTAACGGTGATCTATCAGTAACGGTAAAGAGTCTGCCAGCTACGATAGCCCTGAGCAGTATCAAACACAGTGGTAATGCCCTGTCGATAAGCGGGATCGCTCAGAGCAAAGATGATGTCCTGTTGTATATTTCCAAAATGGAATCCAGTAATATGTTCGGGGAGATTATCATTTCCAGTTTAAGTAAAGTCCAGGGCAAGGGTATGAATTTTACGCTATTGGTCAATCCGGAAAAATCAGGGGAAGGCATCTTCGTTATCGAAGTGATATTGAGGTATTTACCAGTTGACATAACTCTAACCAATCTCCGCCAGGTCAATGATACGATGACAGTGGATGGCAGAGCGCCGGATGAAGACAGTATTGTGCTCTATTTGCAGGCATTAGAGGAGAGTAATGCGTTCCGGGGAATAAACCTGAGCAGCAAGACCGATGCCGCGGACGGAGGAATAAATTTTACCTTCGTTGCCAGGACGTTGGAATAAATAGATGGACATCTATCCTATAGTGCAGATAGCACTGGCAAATGGCGCGTCTGACCTGCACCTCATTCCTTCAAGTCCGCCGATGATGCGTATTGAGGGAGCGCTGCAGCCGGTGGAAGGCATGCAACCGTTAAGCGCCGACGATATTAACCAGGCTCTCCGGCAGGTAACTTCAGACGAGGAACGGGCTGATTTCGAGGAAAACCTGGAGCTGGACTTCAGCCGGACGTTGCGTAACATCGGGCGCATACGCTGTAACGCCAGCAAGCAACGTGGTATGACCAGCCTGGCGCTCCGGCTGGTGCCGTCAGTCATCCCCAGCCTTAGCGAGTTGGGGCTGCCTGAAATATGCAAGGAACTGGCGCTGAAACCGCGGGGGCTGGTGGTTGTTAGCGGCCCTACGGGTAGCGGCAAATCAACAACTCTCAGTGCGATGATTAATTACCTGAACGGTATGGAGCGTCGCCGTGTGGTTACAATCGAAGACCCGATTGAATACATCTACTCCAATAACCACTGTACTATTACCCAGCGTGAACTGGGTAATGATACCCATTCCTTCACCCAGGCGTTAAAACACGTGCTCAGGCAGGACCCGGACGTAATCCTGGTGGGTGAGATGCGGGACTATGAAACGGCGGCGGCGGTTCTCACCGTTGCCGAAACCGGGCATCTGGTACTGACCACGGGGCATGCCACCAGTGCGGCACAGGCAGTAGAGAGAATTATTGACCTCTTTCCCTCCCATGAACGCTCTCTGGTTCAGGCGCGCCTGGCTTCCTTTCTGATTGCCATCCTGTGCCAGGCGCTGGTCCCTAAAGCGGAAGGCCCCGGGCGGGTGGCGGCCGTTGAGGTCATGGTGGCTTGCCCGGCAGTGAGAAACATTATCAGAGAGGGTAAGATTTACCAGCTGCCCAATACTATGGTCACCCAGGCCCAGATGGGAATGGTTACCCTCGATCATGCGCTGGTCAAGTTATATAAAAAGGGTGTAATAAATTTTGACAGCATGCTAGCTGTTTGCAACGACCCGGATGAAGTAGGCAAGCTGATCACCAAGACATAGTTACGCTTAGATCTGCCTGGGAAATATTCCCCGGCCAGGCCCTCAAGAATGACGCTCTGAAATCGAAATTTAAGCCCCTGAGATTTCTTTTGGGTGGTAAAGTACCTGCGGGAATGGTGAGCTCCTTATTCACCCCTGTGTTGCCGCTGTAAATCCTATTGATTGCTCCGTCGCTGCTTTCGCAAAGACAACAAAATCAGCCAGTCGCAAACAGAGCCGTTGTCTTCTCTAGTTGCCGACTTTATGGTATTATTGGACTAGCCTGAAAAGTAGGGGGAAGTATATGCAGCCGAAATTCCAAAAAGGACAGAAGGTGAGAATCGTCAGCCGGGCGGCGGCGCTGAAGAAATATTCACGTGAGACCGGGGAGATAATTGACTACGGCCACGCCAAAGCGGAGACCGTAACCGGAGTGGCCAAAGGCATACCGCCGGATACGGACCTGCTCATTTACCAGGTGCGCCGTGACAAGAACGGTTTCCTGGTCTCGATACCGGAGAGCGCCCTGGCCGAGGTGAAAACAAAGGCAAAGGTAAAAGCGAAGTAGTTTAAGGTCAGGTAGAGATAGAGAGAACCCACCCCCCTGTGTCCCCCTCCCTTTGATAAGGGAGGGGGAGTTTTGTTTTGGGAAGGAGGGGCGTCAGCCCCTCTTAAACACCCTTTTCACACTTGTCATTGCGAGACCATCCCGATTCATCGGGAGGCTTCAGCCCGAGTTCAGCGTTCGACTGAGCTCACGCCGAAGTCCCGAGGGCGAAGCAATCCGGTGGGGTATGTTTACGCCTCGCCCACGGATTGCTTTGTCGCGGAGTTTACACTGAGCGAAGAGAACGTGCTCCTCGCAATGACACGCACTGAGGAAGGGCTTCGTCCCTTCGAAAACAATAGTGCCCCCTTCCTTTAATAAAGGAAGGGGGCCAGGGGGATGGATTTACATCCGGCCTGACCATAGTTGACATAATTATCCCCGGGCGAATTGTGTTATAATGGGCGGTATGGAAGTTGGAGATTGGATAACTTTAGCTGCCGTCCTCGTGGCACTTGGACTTGGTGTAGCATCTCTAGTGCAAACTCAGAGGCTACAAAAAAAGGGAACGAAAGGAAAGGCTTTTAAACGAGATTATTGAGTGGGCAACTGACGTTACTGGTGCTAACTTTGGAGGCGAAGTTAGCGTTACAGCCGGAATAAGTGGGAAAAAACAGGCCCGGCTAGAAGATGTCAACAGGTTATTAACCTGCCAGCTACTTGCCGTCAAAGGGGAAGAACTGATAGAACCTATTGCGTTATCAATCGGCAACGAGTTAAGTAACGCCGTAAAGCAAGTCCTCGACGCCATCAATGCAGTTACTAGAATTCTTAATATTGGAGTACCATATACTGAAAGTAAGGAAGCAAATGACAGGCTAGTGGCGAATGATGCTGTCTTAGAACAGAACCTTCGTATCTTAATAAGGAAGACTGCCAAATACAAGGTAACTAGCCCGTCAGGTGAATGATACGTTGCATCAATTTTGAAGATTTCTTATGTAAACCTATTTGCATAGCATATTCTGATTCGCACTATATATGTTATGTAG
>JAUYMF010000122.1 GCA_030698765.1 Dehalococcoidales bacterium | reverse complement strand
ATACTTCTCTCACAGCAACATCGTGTTTGGGCTCGCCGTATTCTTTTCACATGGGTTGGCGCGGGAGGAATAATAACGTTAGGCTACATGGCATGGTGGATTGGGCCTTACAAACTTTATGAGATGATGCAGTTGCCGATGACTCGTGGCTTTCTCCTCGTACTAGCAACTTTTAGCTTAGCAATGATAGTTGTCGATAAGTCCTTTCGCACTCGTTTTCTTAAAGCACGCTGGCGGTACGTTGTTATCTGTTGGTTACTAATTATTACCGTATCACTTGTTACCTCCATATTTTTGGCTGGTAGCGTAGAGCCATTCCTGTCAGCTTTAGCAGTGGTTGCCGGTTTCGTTGCGGTGCTCTTTATATTCGGCGGAGTTATAGCCCTCTTAGCAACCGCCCTCTGGTATGGCTGTCTTAAGGGAAGTGTAATCATGTTGCAGGTAGTGGCGGCTGGACTTCGGCATATCAAATAACTTGTGGCGACGATACTATTATCTCAAAGTTACGTCTCAGTTCTAGCTATCTACGCAAGAAGGTCAAATATTAGACAGAAGGTTCTGTCTATTGTACAGCTTGCTCTACCAAAGCAATAATTACCCCCTGTTTTGAAGCTATGTTATCAAGGCAGGGGGTTGTGTTATTATTAATCCGCATCATCACATGATAAAAGGTTACTCAGGGTACATATTGACAATTCTGCCCGGTTATCTTAAGATATAATCTGATATATCGGGTATGCACCTGCCGCCGAGGTGGTAATCATGTTTAACCGGCATAATTTTTTTTTCCGGGCCACGACCGGAAAGACCATTCCGCAGAGGCTTTTTCAAGTACATCATCCTGCACTACCTGAAAGATAAGCCCGGCTATGGCTACGAAATTATCCGGGCGCTGGAAAAACGCTTTCACGGTTTCTATGTGCCGAGTCCGGGCATCGTCTACCCTACGCTGCAAATGCTTGAGGAAATGGGGCACGTCACGGCTACGGAACAGGACGGCAAAAAAATCTACACCATCACCGATGAGGGCCGCCAGTCCCTTGACGAGCAGGGTGAACTCGAAGAAAAAATAGAGAGCCATGTCAGGAACTGGTGGAACCAGGAAAACACCGAAGACATCGGCGAGACAATGCGTGAATTTGACCGGCTGGCCAAGCTGGTCAGCAGTAAAGCCCGTGAGGTAGACGCCGAAACGCTGCGGCGTATCCGGAAGGTCCTTTCCGGCGCCTATGAAGACATCCTGAAAGACCAGCGTTAAACTAACAGCAGACCCCGGGCAAAGGGGACTGCGAAGAGAAACAGAATTCTTCAAGAACAGTCGGACGTGATGTGAAGTGAGAATCCTGCTAAGACTAATGGGCTTTGCCCAAAAATACTGGGGATTATTGCTGCTGGCTTTTATTTGCCTGGTAGCCACCACCGCCTTCAGTCTGGTTATACCCCGTATGCTTGGCGACGGCATTGACACTGTGCTCAGCTCAGGGCAACGCAGTTTCCTTGTCCTGGCCGCCGCCATTGTTATTGGCGCCAGTATCTTAAGAGGTCTTTCCGCCTACGGCAACACCTATTTCAGTGAGGTTGTCTCCCAGAGAACCGCCTACGATATCAGAAACGCCCTTTATGACCGGCTACAGCGATTGAGCTTTGCCTATCACGATCAGAGCCAGACGGGACAACTGATGTCACGCGCCACCGCTGATGTTGAAGCAATACGCCGGTTCTTCGGCAGGGGCCTGCTGGGTATCATCCAGACGCTATTGCTTTTTATCGGTATCGCTTTCATCCTGATATCACTGGACTGGAAGCTGGGGCTGCTAACTCTGGCCTTCGCCCCCGCGGTGGGCTGGCGCGCCACCGTCGTCAGTAACCGTCTGCGCCCTATCTGGCTTAAAATTCAACAACTGATGGGGGAACTGGGTACTATACTGGAAGAGAACCTGACCGGAGTCAGAATCGTCAAAGCTTTCTCTCACCAGGCAGAAGAGAGCCAGAAGTTCGCCGCCGGGGCAACCATTCTCTACGATGAGGAAATTAACGCTACCCGTCAGATGGCTTTCAATATGCCTCTGATGGTATTTCTGATGACCCTGCCCACAGCCCTTGTCCTCTGGTACGGCGGACGTCAGGTGGTCGCCGGTAACCTGACCTTAGGTGACCTCACCCAGTTTATCCTTTACCTGGGTATGCTGTTAATGCCCATCCGTCGTCTGGGTTTCATGGCTAACATGCTCTCACGCACTATTTCAGCCGGACAGCGCATCCTGGAAATACTGGACACCGAATCAGCCGTACAGGAAAGACCAAATGCCATCGAGTTAAATACGGTCAGAGGACAGGTCTCCTTTGAGAATGTCAGTTTCAGCTATGATTCGGCGGGCCCGGCACTGGAAAACATCAGCTTCAGCGTGCAGCCGGGAGAGCTGGTCGCCTTGCTCGGAGGTTCAGGCAGCGGGAAGAGCAGCATCGCCCATCTTATTCCCCGGTTCTATGACGTCAGCAGCGGCCGAATTACCATTGACGGCGTTGACATCCGTGACCTGACTTTAGCCTCACTACGCCGTAACGTGGGCATAGTACAGCAGGACGTCTTTCTATTTTCAGCGACCATCAGGGATAACATCGCCTACGGTCTGGTAAAAGCCGATACGGCACAAATAGAGGCGGCCGCCAAAGCTGCTTACCTGCACGATTTCATCACAACCCTTCCTGACGGCTATGAGACCTGGGTGGGAGAAAGAGGCATCACACTCTCCGGGGGTGAAAAACAGCGCCTGGCTATCGCCCGTACCCTGCTGATAAATCCGGGTATCCTTATCCTTGATGACTCCACTTCCAGTGTGGATGCGGAGACGGAACGCCTTATCCGCCGTGCCCTGGATAAGCTCATTAAGGGACGGACCACCTTTGTCATTACCCACCGCCTGCCCATCATCAAGAACGCTGACCTGATCCTGGTGCTCCAGGACGGGCAGATAGTGGAACATGGAAAACACGGCGAGCTTATGGCCAGGAATGGCATTTATCAGCAGACTTATCAATCCCAGCTGGCATCGGTCCAGTAGTCTGATTAAGCCTGTAATACAATAGATTGGCTGAGTTGGTTTGAAGAAGGAGTAATAATCACTTGTTGGGGCGCATTGGGCCATACGAATTCATACTTATAGCTTCGATATTATTTTATCATTGCTGCAGTGTCATATTTAATTTTACGAGACGCACGCAAAAGAGGGATATCAGATTTTGCCTCTGTCATATTTGTTCTCTTAGTGATATTCATATTCCCCCTTGGTTTAATCCTGTATTTTACATACGCTCTGGGGAAAAGAGCCGGACATAAGGAGTAAAAAGTATGTATCACGGTGGCGGGGGTGGTTACGGTGGCGGATTCCACCTCCACGGCGCTTTTGACGAAGATGAAATGCTGGGCAAGGTATATGACAGCCGGATAGTAGGCCGGATGTACCGGTACCTGCGCCCGGTCAAGACATGGCTGGCTCTGGGAGCCGGCGGCATGCTGCTGCGTACCCTGGCGCAACTGGCGACGCCCTACCTTATCGTCATTGCTACCGGCCGTTTTATACAGACCAAAGACCTGGCCGGACTCAACATCATCGTTATCCTCTTTATCGGTGCGACTCTACTCGCCTGGGCAGGTCAATATATGCAGACCCTGTTTTTGTCCTATGCCGGGGAATCAATCCTCTTGAGAATGCGCACGGAGATGTTTGACCACCTGCAAAAGCTCTCACTGAGCTTCTTCGACCGTAACCAGGTGGGTAAACTGATGTCCCGCGTGCAGAATGACGTGCAGCAGCTACAGGAACTGGTCACCAATGGCGTCCTCAATATCATAACCAGCGCCCTGACCCTGGTGGGGATTGCCGTCATCATGATTCTGCTGAACGCACGCCTCGCCCTCCTCACCCTTACCGTAGTACCGGCGCTGGCCATAGTTACCCTTATCTGGCAGAAGTACGCCCGCCGCGCTTTCATCAGGGTGAGACAGGCGATTGCCACCGTCAATGCTCAGCTTCAAGAAGGCATATCCGGGGTACGGGTCACCCAGAGCCTCTCCCGTGAGGGCGTAAACTTTGAGCGGTTTGACAATGTAAACAGGGCACACCTTGATGCCAACGTTGATGCCGCCAGACTCGAAGCACTGATGATGCCTGCCGTGCAGGTACTGACGGCCATTGCCTTCAGCCTGATCCTTGTTTTCGGCGGCTACCAGGTGCTGGACGGAACGATGGGCGCCGAGATTATCATCGGGTTTTTGCTCTACATCCAGCGCTTCTTTGACCCGATACTGGAACTAACGACGCAGTATACCGAACTGCAGCGCTCCATGGCTTCCGGAGCGCGTATCTTCGAACTGCTTGACGTCAAACCTGAAATTGAAGATAACCCCCGGGCAATGGTGATGCCGCCGGTAAAAGGGGAAGTCCGTTTCCAGGGAGTCAGCTTCAGCTATCAGCCCGGCATCGAGGTGCTCCATGATATTGACTTAGCCGTCAAACCCGGTGAGATGGTAGCCATTGCCGGGCGGACCGGGGCCGGTAAAAGCAGCCTGATGAACCTTGTCCTCCGTTTCTATGAAGCCGAAAAAGGGGATGTGACCATAGACGGCTACAACGTCAATGCCGTCACCCAGCAATCATTAAGACAGCAGATTGGCATCGTACCCCAGGACCCTTTTCTGTTCTCCGGCAGTATCGAGGACAATATCAAATACGGGCGCATGGAGGCCACTCATGACGAAGTTATCAATGCCGCTAAAACCGTGGGCGCCCACAGCTTCATCACCCACCTCAAGCACGGTTATGACACTCTGGTCGGGGAGAGGGGTGGTAATCTCAGCGCCGGGCAACGCCAGTTTGTCTGCCTGGCGCGGGCAGTACTGGCCGACCCTCCCATTATTATACTGGATGAAGCCACTTCCAGTGTCGATACCAATGCCGAGCGTCTGATGCAGGAATCCTTCCGCCGCCTGATGCAGGGACGTACCTGCCTCGTAATCGCCCACCGGTTGTCCACTGTAACCAATGCCGACCGTATTATCGTCCTGGAACGGGGCAGAATCACCGAGATGGGCTCTCACCGGGAGCTACTGGCCAAAGAGGGCCTTTACGCTAACATGTTCAAGGCACTGAGCACCGCAGACTGATAACTGCATAAACCCGTATTAAAGCGACGACCGCAGCCAAGGATTATCTCTGGGCTTTACCGTATTGGTTATGCTCGCATTTGGTTTTCCCCGTGTCATTGCGAGGAGCGGAGCGACGTGGCAATCTCCAGACAGAAAGAAGAAAGAGATTGCTTCGCCCTCGGGACTTCGGCGTGAGCTCAGTCGAACGCTGAACTCGGGCTGAAGCCTTCCGCCTGCGGCGGAAGGGTCTCGCAATGACAGTACCAACCAAAACCAAGGAAAACACTCTTACTCCTCTCTTTAAGCATTTCTGTCCGTATAGTATAATTAATACAGGGTAGTTTAAGTATCATGGAACCAGCGGAGGACTTTCATGGGTGATATCAAGAGCGCCTTTGAGATTGCCATGGAGAAAGTAGAGAAACTCGGCGATGCCTCTGAAGAGGAACGCCTGAGGTGGAAATATGTCCCTGAAGGAGAACAACTGGGCGCCAGGTATCTCAAGGAAGACTGCAACCTTTTAGCTGAGCTTGGCCGATACCCTGACAAAACGAGAAAGTACGTTATTGAGGGCGCCGCTGAGGTACTGATCAGAAATATCGGTCTGCCCAGGAACGAGGTGGCTAAAAAGACCAACAAGAGGGCTATGGATGGGCTGAAGATGCTGAAGAATAATAAAGGGGGCATGGAGAATGTGTTTAGCGGGATAAGGAACATATTCAACCACTATGCCGAACAGGGTGAAGGGCAACGCAAACAAGCCTACGCATCGCTGAAGGCTGATTTTGAAGCCAAAATCCGGCAGGCAATGCAGCAGCAACCGGGCTCATTTCTCGGAGCTAAAATCGATGTGGAAAAACAGCCCCAGTTTCAACAGCAGTGGCGTGCCGTCCTGACACGACTGGACTCACAATATCTCAACCACCTTAATGAATATAAAAAAGAGCTGGCGGCGATACAGTAAACCGTGATGAATGAATTAACAGACTTTATTGATAAAGTATACCGTGAGCCTTATTCCCTGTTCCGCAATAACTGCATCCACAAATCGTTGAAGATAAGAGCCAGGGCGGAGGAACTGGGCGAGAGGGTTGATTTAATCTGCTGCCTGTCAATGGTGCCGGTGAGGAATTGGCACAACCTGCGCATCATTAAGTTCCATGTTTACACCGAGATTAATGGCCGGAAGGTAGACGTATCCCTTGACCCGGAGCACGAGGCAAAATACTGTAAGAACAGCCAGAAGAAGCCGATTATGCCGGTCAACGTTTCCCGGCTGAAGAGGAAAATCGGCAAGTATCTCAATCCGGCAACTTATCAACGGGTTCTCAAAGGAAGCTTGAAAAAGGTTGATTAATGAGTACTTATGACGAAAGGATTAAATACGCCGTCAAGCACACCGAGATATTAAGAGCGCCAAAGCAGAGCCTGTATACCTTTGGCACGACTATTATCCGGTACTATATAGTTACGGAACCGGCCTACTCTGAGCTGATAGAAGATGTCACCGAGACCGTCGTCAGAGAAGGCAGGGTGATTGCGGAAAGACCCAAGATCGTGACACCTCACTACCTCTTCAATCTTGAGGGGTTCAGCACGGAAGCCAGAAGCTACCTTGAAGCACTAATCACGGAACACGGGGCAGCCCCTGCCGGGCTGTTATACAGCTACAAAAATGAGCCTGAAGGACTCAATATCATCTCTGATGACTGGCGGGCGGTGGTGGACAGGATAAACGCCGATATTGATAAACGGGGTGACCCTCTGGCGGCAATCATCAAGGGTGAAGATGAACTCTGGGACGTATCGCTGATGAAGTTCATCTGTGAAGTGACCGGAAGCTCGGTTGAGGACAATCTGCGGCAAATGAGCAGCCGGGGGCTGCTTAAAGTAGATTCAGCCGGTATCCCGGCTGATGCCAGGTTAAGGATTGAAGAACTCTTCAAGATGGTTACCGGGGGTGGTCGTGAGCCCGTTGAGTTAAAGGATGAGCTTGACCGCTGGGGCCTTTTCGAGGAATACCAGGACAGGTTCTTCAACCTTTTCCGGAAGAGATAACATTGACCAGGAGTTCAGGTTATGAAAATTTCGGTAATTGACGCCAGAGACCTCTCCGAGGCATGGTTTCTCTGTCTCGGCAAAACCCTGACTGAAGGGCGTGAATACCGGATTGAACGGGGAAGCTATAGCGGTCAGCGCCGTAAGGAGCTTGACTTTATCGTTGTCCAGATTAGAAACCCGGGGAGCAGACCCTTAATCCCTGATGTCCCACCGGGGATACCCTGCCCCACTTCTATGGACTACATCGAAAGTTATTTGCCGTACCTGATGACCGCCCACAGAGCCGAAGGGGAACAGTATACCTACGGGCAGTACCTGGAAAAACAGATTGCCGAGGTAATCAAGATGTACCGGGAGGACGGCTATAATACCAACCAGGCGTTTATGGCCGTGGGTAATGAGCAATCAATATACCTTACCGACCCTCCCTGCTTGAGAGCGATAGACACCAGGGTTAACGAGGGTAAGCTGCATTTCCTGGTCTATTTCCGCTCCTGGGACCTGTGGGCAGGCTTTCCCTCAAACCTGGCCGCTATCCAGCTGCTCAAGGAATACATGGCCAGTGAAATAGGAGTTAAGGACGGAGAACTGATCGCCTCAAGTAAAGGGCTGCATCTTTACGAGTATTCCTGGGACCTGGCCAGGGCTACGGCGCGGATAAGCTGAAACCGACAGAAAACAATCCGTTAATTCGAGGTGTGAAATCACCCTGCCTTCCTTCTCTACTTCATTCTCTACTTCATCATCTGAATGTAAAATGAAACTGAAGATATTTGTTGGACTGATAGTGGTCTTTTTGCTGGCGGGCGGTTGTGCTCCAGGCCGGGACTTTGATACCCGCCTGGATTCAATCGTAAAACCGGACGTCTTCAGCCTTGCCCAGTGGCAGTCAATGGCGCTCATCCGTGAATTAAGTCAAAACACTCCCGAGAGTCCGGAGAATACCGGCCGGGAAATAGAGATGATTACCGAATACTTCTCCGCTACCGGGCGCATTAAGGCGTTAAAAGCAGCCATAGACGCCACCAGTACCGGTAACGCAGAGCACGATGCGAGCTCGCTTGAAGTCGAACTAAACGCTCTGCAGGCACGGAAAGAAGCTCTTAAGGACGGCGTGGAAAGAATAATAGAGCGGCAGATAGCGGAAGCTATGGCCGGGCAAGGCATCTTCAACCCGGTAACGGCAGCGGAGTTTACCTTCCCGCCGGTGAACTTTAAGCTTGAGGAACTGCCGTATCTGCTGGTCATTTCACCCAGGGAGCGGATAGAGTCGATTCGAGAAATTACCCTCAAGCCGGGCCTCACCCTGGAAGAGATAGAGAATATTGAAGCCAGGGCTGATGAACTGGAGATCTCCTCGCTGGTGATGGGGATTGGCGGTCTGGGAGTAACCTACCCTACCCTGGTTACCAGTGATGCCGGCTTACGGTTCACCCTGGAAGCGGTGGCCGAGGAGTGGCTGCATCAATATCTCGCCTTCAAACCACTGGGATTTCTCTATCTTCTCGATTTAACCGGCCTGTCCCCAAATTACGAGATTGCCATCATGAACGAGACCACCGCCGGTATGGTCAGTAAAGAGATTGGCGCCATCGTCTATCAGAAATACTACTCGGAATATGAACAGGACGCTGGCCGGAAGCCGGTAGCGGAGATAAATTCTGATTTTAACCTCGAGATGAGAGAAATAAGAAAAACTGTTGATGATTATCTATCGCGGGGAGAAGTTGAACAGGCTGAGGATTTCATGGAACAAAAACGGCAATACCTGTCTTCATTGGGCTATCACATCAGGAAGCTAAACCAGGCTTACTTCGCTTTTCACGGCGCTTACGGTGACAGCCCGACCTCAATCAGCCCAATTGGACTCGAGTTACGGCAATTAAGAAGCCAGAGCGCCTCACTGAAGGATTTTCTCAATACGGCAGCGGCCTTGACCAGCCGCCAGAAGCTGAAAGACAGCCTGCAACAAACAGCACAGTGATGAAGCGCCAGACTGAATCAGGTACGGGTTACGCCCGATAGACGCAACCCGTACCCTTTCAAATCTCCAAATATTAAGTTATATCCTCAAGCCAAAAGCTAACAGCTTGTCCTGACAGAACTTTAATACCCCTCTACCCAGGCTCTACAATCAAAGTCCGGTCTCCCTGAGTAACTTATCTGGATCAGGCCGAAACACAACAAACACTAAGTCCCGGGTAGAACGAAGAAAGCTGCCGTAGTGGTATTAGCTCTTCCCGATACGGAACATCTTCGTGCCACAGGTAGGGCATACACCCTGAGTTGCTGGTTTACCATTTTTCATGGTTATGCTCTTGGCGTCTTTCATTTCCCTTTTCGCACGACACTTTACACAATAGGCTTGCATAGTCCACCTCCTTTGAGTGATAAGACAGGATAAACTATTCCTGAGTGTAATGTCAATAGGCACGAACAAATTTTAGCCATTTTTTACTCGTGAAAGAAGATAAACCGTTTCTTTCAGTTGACTTCTCACGGGTTTTTGCGTAGAATTCACCTGAAATCAGCGGGTGTAACTCAGCGGTAGAGTGCTTGCTTCCCAAGCAAGACGTCGAGGGTTCGAATCCCTTCACCCGCTCCAGGTAATCTAAAATTCTGCTCGACAACGGGAACCGCCGACTTACTAATCCTTTTTCAGTCCGGCGATGTTATATATAGTGTCCATATCAAGACTGCTGCGTACCAGATCAGCAAGCTTATTGTACTCATCCCGTTTCGGCTCCCCGTCATTACTGAAGCTGAGACGCTGTCCTTTGGCTCCGACGATTTGACTCAGTATAGCCCGCCTCAGCTCTTCGTTGCCGAACAATCCGTGAATATATGTACCCAGCACCTGCCCGCCGGAATCCAGGTATCCATCCGGTATCTCACAGGGTTTACCCGAACGCTGGCGGAGACAGAAGACGCTTCCGTCTTCGTCACCTTCCGTCCTGCCCATATGAATCTCGTAACCCTCAAAGGTGATACCCCGGGTACCGGCGAGCAGTCCCCGGTGTGACACCACTTCACCCTTTACCTGGTGGGTCTCTTTAGTCGGCAAAAAGGTGGTGGTTATGGGTAGAAGCCCCAGGCCCTGCCGCCGAAGGACCGTTGACTCTACCTGGTCGGGGTCGTCAATATACCGCCCCAGCATCTGATAGCCTCCGCAGATACCGATGACAAAGGCCCCCTGCCGGTAAAGCTCGGTTATGCGGGCAGCCAGCCCGTTTTCTCTCAGCCAGTCCAGGTCAGCAACCGTAGTCTTGCTGCCCGGCAGAATAATCAGGTCCGGGTTGCCCAAGTCTTTCACCGAATTTACGTACCTTAACCTGATACCATTCTCTTTAGCCAGAGGGTCGAAATCATCAAAGTTGGAGATATGAGGCATTCTGATGACAGCGATATCTACCTGGAAAGTCGCTTGCACGGGTCGGGACTGCTCAAGAGCTACCGAATCCTCCGGGGCCACGGAAATATCACGGAAGTAGGGTATCACCCCGGTTACAGGGAGACCGGACTTCTCTTCCAGAAATCTTATTCCAGGCTCAAGCAGCGTCAGGTCTCCCCGGAACTTGTTTATCACCAGGCCCTTGACCAGTCCCAGTTCTTCCGGGGGAAGGAGCCACAGAGTACCCAGCAGTGAAGCGAAGACGCCGCCACAGTCAATATCTCCTACCAGCAATACCGGAGACTGGCAGTACTTCGCCAGGCGCATGTTCACTATCTCATCTTTGGCCAGGTTTATTTCCGCCGGACTGCCCGCGCCTTCGATAACCACAATCTGGTACCGGGAACGGAGTTTATCCAGCGCCTGAGTCACCACCGGCCATAATTCGGATTTCAGGTTATAGTATTTTGAGGCGGTGGTGGACTTCCAGGGCTTACCATTTACCACCACCTGAGAACGGCTATTACCTTCCGGCTTGAGCAGGACGGGGTTCATCTCCACCGAAGGGGCAATACCGGCGGCTTCCGCTTGCGCCGCCTGGGCTCTACCAATCTCCCCGCCATCAGGGGTGACAAAGGAATTCAGAGACATGTTCTGGGCCTTGAAAGGGGCTACACTGAAACCATCGTCCCTGAAAATGCGGCAAAGAGCCGTCGCCAGCACGCTCTTGCCGACATTGGAAGCCG
>JAUYMF010000121.1 GCA_030698765.1 Dehalococcoidales bacterium | reverse complement strand
AACGGTTTTTATCTTCGGTCTCTTCCAGCTTGAAGTCTGTAACCAGCTTTTGTGCTTCCTCAAGAGAGTGCTCCAGGACATAATCATCAATACCAACCATCTTCTCTCCCGCCTGGGGAAGCTGAATAACATGAACCTTCGCCTCTTTCCGCCTGAGATGCTCGCCGATGTGCTCCAGGGCTTTTCTGACCATCTCCTTGGTGACGATATCGGAGTCGAAGGCGAGATAAACCGTACGGCCTTTGAGGGCGATATAGTCCCAGTCCGTGAGAAAGGTGATGCCGCCGAACTGGTTCTTGCCCTTAAAGCCCCAGACGCCGGTGACGGAGATAGCGCACGCCCCTTTAGAGGCAAGGGCATCGGCCTTCTTGGAGCCCTCGGTAATCCAGAGCGGTATCTTTGGATCTCCCAGCATCTTCTGGCATCTTGGCGGGCAGTCCAGCCGGTTGCTACCACCGGCAGGCGATTCGTATTTCACCGGCCTGCCCCGGGTATCGAGGCGCGGGCCGTCAGGGCGGTACTGGTAGCCCGCTTCCTTGCCGTCGACTCCCCACAGGGGGATGAGAATACCGGGCGTGCGCCGCTGTGTCCTGGTGAAACCCAGCTTCTCGAGCTCAGACTTCCCCAGCAGGCTGCGGTAGCCTCTCTCCTTGATCACGTCAGCACCGAGGCCGCTTCCCTCCTGCAGATGGCGGAGGTGGTCGGTCATGAGCTCCGGTATGGTTTCTGAAAAGACGGATTCAGCCATAGCGTTCCTTATCTCGGGATGTACTCAGCCTGTCAGGCCTGGTCGGCGTGGCGTTCCAGCGTCTTCAGGAAATGCTCGAGAGATTCAGCGGTAATCTGGTCCGGCGGCTCAACAAAGTCGAAGTCGCTTAAACGGACGTCCAGCCGGTAGTTTCTGCGGAACCAGTCGGCAATTTGAGAGTCCCGTATGTCCAGGCGCCATACCCTGCTTTTCACTCTGTCCCACAGCTCGATTAGAGCTTTATCCACGCGATTGAGAGTCCTTACGGGTTCTGCGGGCTTGAAAATCTCCTCGGAGAACAGGTCGTCAGGAACTTCGCTGTCCGGCGGCGGTAGGAGCAGCACCTGCCCCGGCGGTACCCGGGCATACTTCTGGATTTCGGCAAGCGAGCCGGTAGCCGTCAGACTCAGCACACGCACTGTCTTCTTCCTGCCTTCCGGCTGGACCTCCTGTTCGACCAGCTTGAGAGTCAAAGGAAGCATGGACAGCCGACCGCAGGTGCCCCGGATAAGCTCAAGGCTGGAATTGATGTTGACGATGGAATAGAAAGAGGTGGTATCCATCTGGTAGACCCCGAAGCCGGGGCAGTCGGGTAACAGGAACTGAAGGTTCATTACCCGGCGGCAATAGCTTTTCTGATAACAGGGACACCTGTCGGGATTGCACGGCATCTCCAGCATCTTGGTGATTATTTTCTCTTTTGAGCTTCTTTCCCGCCCGATTGTTTCCACCCTGGCCAGCGCCGTCTCGCCGTCCCCGCGACAGATGAGACTCCCGCTTTCCGAGTAACACCGAAAGTACTGGCTGGCCCACTGGGTCTCATCTTCGGTAGGGAACATGATGCGGAGCTTCTTTGGCTTCTCGCCGAAGACTTTCTTCACCTCATCGGGACAGACGAAATGGTCTGTCGGGGAAGGGTAGGGTATCCCGTCATCCGTCTCCCTCTTTATCCCCAGCCTTATCTTCCCCAAGCGGGGGAGCCTCACAACCTCGCTCACACCTTTGATTGGCATCGCAAACCTCCTCTTCGTTTTCTCTTGACACTGCCATATCTCTCAAATGCGCCCGGACAATCATCCGCGCCAGTATACGCAAGCCGTTCCTGAAATCTTCCCGATCAGCCTCGGTCGCCATTGTTGTTCTCCTCGATGATAAACAGGTCGTCGAAGGTGTAATCCCTGAAGAAATCAAGCAGTCGCTGGCGCATGAAGGCGGAAGCCGGTCTCTTGCCGGTGACGATTTCGGAGAGGTAGCTTCTCGATATGTTCAGTTTCTCCGCCAGCCTCTTCTGGGAGAGATTGCGCCGGGTGATGGCGATTTCAAAGGCATCCCTCTTTAGATTTACCTTGAGCATGTATTGACTCCAGCACACATTTCGTTTACAATAGTGTAGAACATGGTTTGAAAAAATGTCAAGCGTTATTTGTCTCTAAAGTCTTGCACTTTGTATCAATAGGGTATTGATATTATTCGCAAAGTGTGTTATGATCTCGGAAAGAGGTGATGATCCTATGGAAGAAGTTTTTGGCAGCTACCTGAAAAGGCTGAGGAATGAGCATGGTCTCTCGCTCAGGGACGTTGAGGCAAAGGCCGGGATTTCAAGTTCCTACCTGGCTCAGATCGAGCACGGCCGGCGACGGCCGCCCGGGCTGGACATTCTGAAGCGGCTTGCCCCTGTCTACGACGTGCCGGTGAGAGACCTGATAAAGGCCGCGGGCTACCTTGATGAAGCCGAAAGCGGCCTCAGTGAGGAAGAGGAGGTGGAGCTGGCCTTCCGCTACGTCATGAGCGACCGGCGGTACAAGTCAGGCGCCCGCGTCAAGGGTGAGCTTACTACCGATGTGAAGCGCTTTATCGTGGAAATGTACGAGAAGGCGACGAAGAAAAAACTTTTACCGGGAGGATAACTCGATGAAGAGCTTCAGCGATCTCGAGGTATTCTGTGACCATGTTATCCGGAATCTGGGTACACCGGACGAAGTCACTGAAGATCAGCTGGCGGAAGAGTTCCGGACAGTCTACTTAAGGTGCCTACCCCTTAACCTGGGGACGCTGAAGGCGGTGGCTGCCAGTTGCGGTATCAAGGTCAACGGCTTGGAGAAGATGCCCGATAACATGCGCGGCTACCATGAAATTTACGGCGAAGACAGAAACATCTATTTCAGAAAGGGAGACTCGCTGAGCGGCACCGAGAATACCATTCTCCACGAGATAAGGGAGATGATGGAAACGCTTTTCGCCGAGGTCCACCCGGACTATATGCCGCTGAGAACCAGAGCCCGCCATATTGCCGCCAACAAGTTTGCCTCAGCGGTCTTGCTGCCCGAAGAAAGCTTCAAGGGCAAAGTTTACCAGACCGGACTGGATGTTATTGCTCTGGCTAAGAACTATTCAAAAAGCTGCTCGCAGGTGCTTCTTCGAATGGGAGAAGTTCTGCAGGGGGAGCTATTTTTCTACGGGGCATTGTATGAGCCTGAAGTTGGCAACAAAGAATGGAAGGTGAAATATTGGACGGAGAGTCATAACGATGACAACCTGGAAGCCAATTTCCACGACTTCGATGGTTTCTTTCCCAGGAAAGGAAGGGCTGTCATACCCGGCTCCCTGGTGGATATGGCGATAAACAACAAGAAAGCCCATCTGGTCCGGCGGATTACCATCTTTGAGGATGAGACGGACGAAGGATTGACTGCAATTGCCGGGCCGCTGATAGACCCGAACTCCGGTGCCATCAAGGTGGTTCTGGTTGTGCTGCTGGCACAGGACGGGCATCTATTAGGCCAACAAATTGAAAGAGAGAAGCCGGTTATGGTGGAAGACTTTCACCAGCGTCTATAGTTGGGAGGAAAATGAAAATGGATAGTGAAACAAGAAAGACAGCGCTTTATGCCCGGGTTTCGTCTGACAAGCAGGATACTGACCTGTCGATTTCCGCTCAGCTAAGGGCGATCAGGGAGTATGCCGTGAAAAACGGCTACTCGATAGTCAGGGAGTTTATTGATGAAGCGGAAAGCGGGCGCACGGCATCAAGACCCGCATTCAAGGAGATGATCGCCCTGGCGCGAACCAAGAATCCCCCTTTCAGCGCCATCCTGGTATGGAAACTCAACCGCTTTGCTCGGAGCCGCGCCGATTCCGTCACTTATAAAACCCTGCTCAGGAACAAGGGAATCGAGGTCATCTCCATCAATGAGCCGATGGACGACAGCCCCTCCGGCCGGCTGCTGGAAGGGGTAATCGAGTCAATCGATGAGTTCTACAGCGCCAACCTCGGCCAGGACATCAAGAGGGGTATGCGCGAAAACGCTTCCCGTGGCTTCTATAACGGAAGCAGACCGCCATACGGATACCATCGAGTAACGGTAAAAGACGGCGATAGAATGAGAAATAAGCTGGAGCCTGACCCGGAGGACTCGGTTACCTTACAGACAGTCAAAAGAATCTTTGATATGGCATCGCGGGATATCGGCTGTAAAGAGATCGCCAAGACTCTGAACCATGAGGGCCTGCGTACCACTGCCGGCCAGCGGTGGGGGCGGACTACAATCTACAAGATCCTGTCCAATGAAGCCTATACAGGTACCTTGGTGTGGGGAGGAAGACAGGGCTATCCCGCGGTGCGCAGCGGCGAACCACCGGTAAGAGTAGCCAATGCCTGGCCGGCGATTATTGACGTGCAGACTTTCAAGTTTGTCCAGAGTAAAATGGCCTCCAAGCGGCCCCAGGTTACTCATCCGAGAACCGTACCCAGTTTCTACCTTCTCAGTGGAATGATGTTCTGCCGTTGCGGCGCCGCTATGACCGGCCACAGCGCTAAATCCAAGAGACACTTCTATTATCTATGCTCCAGAGGATTTAAGCAGGGTAAAGAAGCCTGCGACGCCAGGATGCTTCCCAAAGAGAAGCTGGAACGGCAGGTCATAGAAGAGCTGCGCTCTCGAGTTCTGAGCGACGAGCACATGGAAGAGCTGGTAATGATTACAAATGAGGAAATGAGGTCTGCGGCGAGTGGATTCAAGGAAAGCCTTGACGTCATTGATGCTGAACTCAGGGATGTGAGAGCAAGACTTGCTCGTCTCTATGACGCCCTGGAAACGGGGAAGATTGACCTCGACGATGTATCATCAAGAATTAAGGAACTGAAGGCTCGGCAGGAGACACTGGAGAGGAATAGGACAAAGATAGAGACGGAAATCGCAGGTAAGGGGATTGAACTGTTGGATGTTGCGCTTATTCAGGAACGCGCCCGGGATCTGCGCAAACTGCTGGTAGAGTCTGACCTGACGGAAAGGAAAGCGTTTTTGCGTTCGTTCGTAAAGCGATTGGAAACTGATGGTAAATCTGTCACGGTGCGCTACAAGCTGCCCCTGGTGCAGGGTCCGAGCGGTTGGGATGATGTATCAGTTCTACCTATTGATAACCTTGGTGGAGCTGAGG